>JAZRTU010000134.1:0-3814 GCA_045652185.1 Eubacteriales bacterium
AGAATTAAAAGTTTTACTCGATTTTTTTCTAAAAAATCGCGGGGACGTGGGGCAGCGCCCCCCGAAGATAACAGAATCGATACGCCACCCTCTTGATAAATTCAACAGTCCAGTCGTGCGCCTGATGGCGCACCCTGAAATCCGATAAACAAAAAAGACGGCAAAGCCGTCTTTTTATTTAAGTTGAATTGGAAGATCATCCGTAAATACAGACCTTTTGCAAAAGCTCAAAAAATCGAGCTTGGTCGTTAAATTCACTGCATTGTGTCGAAAGCACCGCGTTCGAGTCGGGTAATACTATCGAAAGCTGACCGTATGCACCGTCGGCACGAAACGCACCCTCGCGTCCTTCGATCATCCAAAATTGATAACCATAACCACCGCTCCAAGCTGTGTTCACATCGGTCGATATTTTTTTCGTGCCCGCTTCCTTCACCCATTCGGACGAAACAATGCGCTCGCCCTTGTATTCTCCGCCGTTCAGATAGAGAATGCCGAGCTTCATCATATCAAGTATGTCGAGATATAGCCCGCTGCCGCCGAACACTGTTCCGTGCGGACACATCTCCCAAGTCGGATAACCGATCCCGAGCTTCGAGAATAGGTTTTCACAAGCGTAAATGTAAAGCGGTTTTCCGAGCGCACGTTCCGCCATACAGCCCGCAAGATGTGTGTCAGCATTGGAATAGATGAATTTTTCGCCGGGGGCGTATTTGACCTCTTTTGAAAGCATATAACGGATGTAATCGTGAAATCCCTCGCCGCCGCGACGGTTTCCGCTCATCAAAAATGCACCGCCAAACCCCGAGCTCATCGTCAAAAGGTGACGAAGCTCTATCTCTTTTACTCGTTCGTCAACGATACATTCGGCATATTCGGGGAAAAGGTCAGCCAATTTGTCGTCAAGGCTCAATTTCCCCTCGTCGATAGCCATTCCGCAAAGCGTCGAAATGAAGCTTTTCGTGTGCGAATAGATAAGCCGCGGCGCGCTTTTCTTGAAACGGTGGTCCAAAACGACCTCGCCGTCCTGATAGAGCGCTATAGACTCACAACCGGGATTGTCCTTTTCAAATATATCAATAAGGGATTGCGTTCTTTTTTTCATAGTCATACCTTCAATTATTACGGCTTAACTCCGCCGTATACGTTGTGTGAAACGTCCGCGATATACTCAGCCGTTACTTGCGCATAACCTGTTTTGTCAAAATCGTAAAATGAGAGTTTTGTAACGCAAGTAGTATACATAGTTATCTTAAACCAGCCAAAAGTCGCGGGAAGTCCGAGGAGATGTGAGATCCAAGCCGCTCCGAAGCCACCGTGACAGAAGCAAGCGATACGCTTATTGCTTGGTTCGGCTATTCGATAGATACCGCCTTCGCGAACGTATCCGTGCCGCGCAAGAAACTCATCGGATGAGTCGATCATTTTTTGAATGAACTCGCCGCGTTCGCCTTGGTAGTAATCCTTATAATCGGTAACACCCTTTTTGAACGAGAAGTTGTATTCAACATCATTTTTGAAATCGGGGGAACGCATATAATCGATATGCTCAGCCATCCACGGCTCGATCGAGCTTTTGATACCCGTTTTTCTGCAGGTCGGCTCGGCAGTTGCGATAGCACGTCCCATCGGTGACGTGTAGATCAAGTCGAGCTTTTCTTTTGCCATACGCTCACCGAGCGCCTCGGCTTGACGCCAACCGTATTCTGTTAATGTGTCATTAGCGTAATCGGGATCACCGTGCCTGATTATGTATAGTATCATTGTTATTCTCCTATAATATCTATTATTCTTGCGTATCCGTTGAGACACGGACCGCTTGTATATTGTATAACACCGTTTTCGAAGGTATCCTTGTGGGCAAAATGAAGGTGTCCGGCAAGACAAGCCTTTAGCGACGTTTGCTCTTTTGTTAACAGCTCGTGGTATTCGTCAACGCCTTGTCTTTCGCCGATGTAGCCTAAAATGTAATATTTATGGCTGTCCTTCAAGATCCGCACCGCATCGTTGTGCAGTTCGGGAGCTGAAAGCGGTATGTGATGTACGAGTATAACGGGGCGGTCGCCGTTAAGTATCTTACGAAGCTCGGATAACGCTTTGGGCGAAACGCTATGAGAAGCATCGTTGAAGGAAACAAACAATACTTCCCCCAACTCTTTCGTGTGTATCATCGTTGAGCCACACATCAGTTCGGCAAAATCATTGTCGAATTGAGCACTTCTTTCGTGGTTTCCGAGCGTAAATATAAAGTTTTCGGAATCAAGAAGCTTTTCCTTCAGTCCGATAAGGTTGCCTTTAGATGGAAAATCAATGATATCGCCTGCAAAAACGAACATATCACAGTTATTTTCTTTTCCGATAAGAAGCATTTTGTCGTAGTTTTCTATTTGTGAGAAGGTGTTGCCGACACTTGTCCAGATATCAGTCATCTTTCTCGCTTTTTCGCGAGTCGCTTCGTCATCAAGCTCGCTGTCAAAGCACATATGAGAATCGGAGATCTGCATTATTCGATAGTTATGCTTCAAGCCTTTAATGATCAACGTTTCTTTTTCAATGTTATATTTTTCAAGGTTGTTCATTATCTCGCCTCCTTAAATTTATTATATAAATAATTCATCAATTGTCAATGCTTTTTAAACAAACGAAAAATGAATTAATCACGATATATTTGGACAAAATAGAAGCGTGAATAAAAATTCGGAGGAACAAAAATGGAAAACACCAAAACACGCCGCGACCCACGGCGAATATACAGTGCGGTAATGTATTGTGTTCTGGCATTTTGTATGGTAACCGTCGTCGGAACGAGTATGTATACCTTGTTTTATGATTATGGCAACTATGAGGTCAGCATCCCCGAGATAAGCATGCCACGTCTTGAGCTTGATAACTCGACAGATATCCCCGTAATCCAAAACCCGCCAAACGTGACTGATGACGAGAGTTTCCCACCCGATGTCAGCGACACTCCTGTGATAAACGAGACTGTCTACGTCGATCCTGTTGGCGGTGAGATAGTGAAGCCGTATAGTATGGATGTACTCATCCACTCTGAGACGATGGGCGACTATAGGACACATTCGGGAATCGATCTGTCGGCCGAGATATCGTCTCCTGTGTTCGCGTATACCGACGGTGTCGTGACATCGATAACAAAGGACGCCTTTATGGGCACTACCATCGAGCTTGAGCACGAGTATGGATTGAAAAGCTATTATATGAATCTCTCGAGTGAGATACCCGAGCATATCATCGTCGGCGCGAACGTAAAAGCGGGCGACGTCATCGGTGCTGTCGGCTCGAGCGCGATAGTAGAGATAGCCGACGAGCCGCATCTCCACTTTGAGCTCCGCGTTGACGGAAAGCTCATCGACCCATCGAAAGAGTTGGAGTGAATCTGCCCCCCCTGTGACTGGTTTATTATGCCTTCGGCGACCAAAGGGAAACTTTTTATAAAAAGTTTCCCTTTGGAATCCTTTCAAAAATTTTATATTGCTTTTTTCCGACGAGGTATCTTGTTGCTTCGTCGGGAATTTTTTATTTTGTACGATCTTGACACCTCGTCGGAAAAAAGAGATAGAAAAGATGCTTGAGAGGGTCTAAAGAAATACTTCTATAAAGAGTTGCTCTTTGATAGTCAAAAGGCAAACAAAAAAGCGACACATAAATACGAAAGTTTTGATCGAACTTTTTCAAAAGTTCGCGGGTGGAGGGCGGAGCCCTCCGAGAAGCTTCATCACACCCACAGACACTATCTGTCCCACAGATAAAGCCCCGTCTTGATATGCTTCTTTTTTGCAATATGTTGCAACAC
>JAZRTU010000135.1:0-21204 GCA_045652185.1 Eubacteriales bacterium
AAACTGTATGCTTAGTTTCTGCATTTTTGAACTGGAATATTGGTCTAAGGGCATTGCTACAACGGCTGTAAATATGTTTATTAAGAATGTTTGTGAGCGGTACGATGTGAAAACCATCGGTGCATTTACCTTTGCACACAACAATGCTTCCATAAGAGTTTTGGAAAAGAACGGTTTTGCAGTTATGGAAGAATTTGAAGAAGATGGCGTTTTGTCAAAGTATCTTCAGTATGAGTGCTGACAAATTCCAATTTATCGAACAGAACAAAATTACCCCAACAGATTTTCTATGTCTGTTGGGGCAAATTATTTTTTGCGTTATATCAGAAACGCGACAAAAATGATCTTTTTATGAGAAACAGCCTTTTTTCAAGAGTTATTCAAACACAAAAAGCGATTTGAGCGCGAGATAATATAGGTTGTGACCGTAGTTGCCGGGGTGGTTGATGAGCGCTGTTATCAGTTCTTCGTAAGTTTGACCGTGGTCAAGCTCACTTTGGAACAATGCGCCTGCATCTGCAATAGGGTATGCGTTTTCTTTTGCATATTCGCGGAGCGCATCGCCAAGCTCATACCATTTTCCGCTCGTGTAGTTCCAGATCGGGTTGGCGGGCATAGCGGTGATGAGCATTATTTCGGGCAATTCTGTCGCAAGAGCTTCTATTTTCTTGACCGTCGCATCAATGTTTTTAACGAATTGCTCAGGGGATGTCCACGGAACATCGGTGAGCGAGTTTTGGTCGTTCATACCGAACGCTATCGTAATGAGATCGGGTGTTTTTCCCTCAAGCTTGTCGAAAAGCGTTTGCACCTGAGCCACTCCCGAGTCGGAGGAACGACCGCCGATCGCAACGTTTACGACCTCGACCTTGCCCTTGCCTTGTTTTTCAAGAAAATTAGCCAACAGCGTGAAATATTCGTTGCCGGGTGTTGCTTCACATCCCTCGCTTATACTGTCGCCGATAATTCCAATAATGATGTCATCGCCGTTTTTTATCTTTTCGATAACTTTTTCGGGGAACGTGGTTGCGTTATTTGTATTTATTTCAGAAAGCACCTTGTCGTATGTATCGTTCGAGGGTGTATCGAAGCGATATCTTGCATATACGGAGAAATTCGCAACGTGATATGTACTATAGTCGGTTATCTTATCGAGGTCGAGCGATTTTATTTCCGCGCCGTATGCGCTGTTTTTCGAGAAGTCGGGAATACTGCTTCCTTCAAGACGGCGTATCTTTCCCTCCAAATAGTCAACCTCATAGTCAACGCCTTCGATATAAACTCTTGAACCGCTGACGTCGGTTATTGAGAGCGTACCCTTTGTTACATCCTTGAAACGCAAAGAGTTCCATTCTGTTCCTATCATAACGACGGATTCTTTTGATTGGATAGTGTCTTTCACCTTTATCTTTTCCTCCGATTCTTCGGTTGATTGCTCCTCGCTTTGTGTAGCGGAAGCTTCGCTTTCGCTTTTTGATTCCGTTTCACCGCTGCCGCACGCGTAGAGCGGAAGAAGCGACAAAACGAGCAATAATATCATTAATTTTTTCATTAGTAGCGTTCCATTCTGTTCATATCAAGAACGAACACCGTAACTCCGCCGCAAGGTACGTTTATTGGAATAGCCGGCGCAGCTCCCAAAACGGGACCTGCCGTCATAACAGAGCTTTGGTATATCGTTTCCGTGCGTTTTCCTGCTTTTTTCTCAAGTATCTTCAGAGCTTCGTCGAGTCTGTCTTCGGAAAGACCGACCATAATAGTGTAACTGCGTTTTTTGAGAAAACCGCCGCTCGAGTTGAGTACGGTAACGGAAAACCCTTTTTCGTTGAGTGTTTTGATGACTTCGTTATAATCATCACCTTGTAATATCGCAAGAAGAAGTTTGTTCATTTTAAGCCCTCCGTTTTTGATAATATATTATATCATTTTAAAACACTTGTTGTCAATAATAATAAAAGGGAAACTTTCGGAGAAATAAGAGGGATTATCGGTTGACAAAACCGCAACTTGCATTTATAATAGAAGATGATAAAAGGCAAAGGATGGCAAAAAGTGATGAGCTGTGAAAAAATAGAGTTTTTAAATGAATTTTCCGAGGAATATGAGGCGTTCGTCCAAAAAAGCGGTACGGGCCACCTTTTTCAATCATATTATTGGCATCTCGTAAAAAACAACTGGAAATGGGACGTTATAATTTTGCGCGATGATGCGGGAATTCGCGCTTCTCTCGCCGTGCTCACTCGCAAAGTGCCGATGACTCCTTATACGATGATGTATGCTCCGCGCGGACCCGTGTTCCGCGACGACGGTGACTATGAAGCATTGGAGCTTTTGAAGGACGGCATCAAAAAGCTCGGAAAGAAAAATAAAGCATATGTGCTCAAGGTCGATCCCGATATCGCCGACAGCGACGAAAAATTCATTTCGACGATGAAAAAAATAGGATTTCGTCAGCTTCCCGAGGCGTTGGCGTTTGAGCATATCCAAGCGCAACACGTCGTTCGTCTTAATATAAAGGATAAAACTGAAGAAGAAATATTAAATTCTTTCAAAAGTAAGACACGTTACAACGTTCGTCTTGCGATGCGACACGGCGTTGAAGCAGTGCGTTGCGGAAGAGAAAAGATCGACGATTTCTATAGCTTGATGAAAGCGACGGGCGAACGTGACGGATTTGTTATTCGTTCGAAAGAATATCTCCTTCGAATCTATGATTCTCTCGGCGAGCATGCATCGATGATAATCGCATACCACGACGGTGTTCCGCTTGCGGGCGGCATCTTCGGTTCATACGGCCCGGTTGCGCTTTATCTCTATGGCGCATCGTCCAACGAGAATAGAAATTTGATGGGCCCGTACCTTATGCAATGGGAAGCGATCCGCTTTGCAAAGGAGCGCGGCGCGGAGATATACGACTTCCGCGGAGTGCCGAAGAACGGAGAGGAAAACGAGCACGTTGGCGGTCTTTACCGCTTCAAAATAGGCTTTTGCCCCGAGGTGACTCATTTTTGCGGTGAGTTCGACTATGTCTTCAAGCCGCTCGTTTATAAAATGGTCGACGTACTCACGCCCCTTTGGAAAAAATTGCGCAACCTTCTCGCAAAGCTTCGCCGTTGAGCGCAGTGTTATAGAAGTATATAAAAAGAACGATTGAAAGTGTGCCGAGGGAAATCTCCGGCACACTTTTGTTCTATATAAAAGCGCTCATATCTACCGCTTCGCGCTAAATATGAACAGCTTGTTCATAGAAAGTTTACAGTTTGTTCATAATTTTTGCGTTGACATGGGAATATTTGGATGATATAATGTAATTGAAGAATAAAGGGTATTCTTCTTTAAAGAAATCAGCATCGATCGGGGTACGGTGCAGTAATATTTTTTTGACATATAGCCGTACTTTCTTTTTGATGACATCAAACCGTGTTTGCGGAGAAAGGGCGGCTTTTGCTGTTTTTAGGAAAATGAAAAGTATTAGAAAAAGAATTGTTGCATTAGTTTTGTTTTTAGCTTTGGTTTTAAGCATCTTACCCTCATTTACGGTTTTAGCCGTAGACCAACAGCCTGAAGAAGATATATCAGCATTTGTTGGCGTTCCCGCACTCGAAAACGTTCCGTTTTGTGTTGACGAAGCAGTAGTTTCCGATGCAGGACATACTGTTAGATTGAAATATCTTGAAGATAGTGATAATATCGCAGTATTTTCTAACCCTGACGGTACTGCCACAAAATATATCTTTTCCAATCCAATAAAATATATTGATGATAATGGTAATTACGTAGATATCGACAACACTGTAGAAACCTTTGGTACATTAACAGATGACTACAAATTTAAAACAACGTCAGCGCCTGCTACAACTTATCTCCCTGCAACCATCGGTATGGGTGAGGATGTAAAAGTTGAGCATAATGGTTTTTCGGTACAGATAATACCGATGTCGGACAGATTTGCCGCAGGCACTACTGTTGCAAGTGAACTGAAAACGGGAAAAGACTCTGCCGTGCTTTACAGCAACGTATTTGGTGCGGGCAGATCACTCAAATACACGACACTATACAACGGTGTTAAAGAAGATATCATACTGAATAGTTACATCGCAAATTCAAATAGTTTTAATTTCATCTTGAAAACAAATGGACTTGAGCTTGCGGAAATTAACGGCGGTTATTTTTTCGTTGATGAAGAAGATACGGTAATATATGAATTATCTCCGATATTCGTATATGATTCCGCAGAAGCACAAAATACAACGGGTGGAACATACACTATAGAGGAAATCAAGCCTAACGACATATATGCATTAACTCTTACTGTTGATGAAACTTGGTTAAGCGGTGCTACTTACCCTGTTACCATTGATCCGACGGTGACGTATGATGAGAATAATGGAATAGAAGATGCATTTACTAATCCCAATCTTGATATTTCATCCGGAAGCGCCAATGTTTTTTTGATTGGAGGATATGAAGGCGCTATCAACAGAGCGTTTATGAGGTTTCCCGGTCTTGTTAACTATACAATATCAAACGGTGTTGATCTGATTACATCAGCGACGCTAAACATAAAAAACTACAACAGTTATCAAGCAGGTGGTTTTTATTTTGAAGTATACCCAATATACCGTCAAAACGGGTGGACGGAAAACGACCATCAATCAACTCTTCCATATAACAATTATGGTCTACCATGTGTTAATGCCTCTGGTTTTATTGGTTCTTGGAGTAATATAAATATAACTTCAATAATTGAAAAATGGAATGAAAGCACAACAGATAATTATTCTGAAGATAAAGGAATATTATTTAAAGTGTCAAATCTGTTTGAAGATGCAAATCTTGGATATATTATGTTTCATTCTTCTGAAGCCACAAATGCGGCTGATAGACCGTATTTGGAGATCACATATTATTTTCTTGATAATCTAATAGTAAGTTTTAAAAATGCATATTCCAATCATTATATGACAACAGCGAATGGCTGGGCGTATAGTGGGATGAATATTTATCAGGAGAGTAAAACTAATAGTGACTATAATTCTCAAAAGTATAGACTGCGGTACGATGCATCGAATGATGCTTACCGAATATATCCTATGTGCAGTATGTATGGTAGAGGTACTGTAGTAGATGTATATAAAATTAATAATAGCATTCAGGCGGGTTGTAATATAGATACTTGGCAACTTTCAACAAATTATAATGACTGCCAACTTTTCAAAATATTATCAATGTCAGATGGCACATATAAATTATCATTAAAGCACTACGAGAATTTAGTTATTGCTGTAAACGATAATTTAACGGGATCTTCGTCAGAAACTTCGAACACATCTGACGGCAATATATTTTTGGCATCTATATCAAATTCTAATGACGCTAAGCAACGTTGGTTTATTGAACCTCAACCTGAAGATATTGAAAAAGATGCGTATTATTCAAATATGAGTATTTCACATCCCTTTGGAGATGAGTATGAAGAATACAATAATGTTTCTTCTGGTTACGGTGAACGAAGCGGTACCGATCCAACTAATCACTGTGGCCTCGATTTAACCGATGGAACACCCAGTGGCACATGGGGTGCTAATGTGTATAGTATGTTTGCTGGTGAAGTAGTAGAGATAGGATATGCTAACGACGGACCAAACGATGATAGAGGAAATTATATAATTGTAGAATCTACTAATTATACTGTATATGGTGGCGAAACAAAACTGAGATATTGTTATATGCACCTTAAAGAGATTAATGTAGTAAATGGACAAACACTCTACTCCGGTCAAAAAGTTGGACAGGCGGGAGATACAGGGAATGTTTCTAAAACAGGTGATGTTAACGACCCTAATAATCATACTGGTTCCCATCTTCACATCACAATAATAACTGATGGTAATACGAGCACATCAAACTACAGTTACACAATTGATCCTATGGTCTTCTTTGATGAATATGATTTTACTTATAGTTTTAGTTTAGATTGAGAGGAGAGAATATAATGAAAAAATTATTAATTATTGCGCTTCTGCTTTTGGCGTTGCTATTAGTTTCGTGTGACGGTGAAACGCCGGGTGAGTCGCTCCCGAGCGAATCCGCTCCCGAAGTCAGCACACATGTTTGTGATTTCTCCGGAAAAGTCGAATATGACGAAAACGGTCACTTCGTTACTTGTGAATGCGGCGAGGTAAGCAGAAATGAGCACGAATTTGAAGATTTAAAAATAATAAAAGAAGCAACTTGCGTTGAAGAAGGGTCGAAAACCATAAAATGCAAGGATTGTAAATATCAAGAGACCGTCACGATTCCAAAATTGGAACACACTACCGTAAAGCATGATGAAGTTCCTGCAACTTGCATTGAAAAAGGTGTGACTTCTTACGATCATTGCGATATTTGTGATATTGATATCGGTAAATCTTTTATAGGCTATACAGAACATAAATACGAGGATGATGTTTGCGAAGTATGTGGCTCGTGGCGTGCAAGCGGTTTGAGACTTGAGCAGAGAGATGACGGTTATTATGCGTATGCTTCCGCCCCATATGCTGAATATAAAGAAATAGTTATTCCTAAATACGGCGTTGGGGGAAAACTTATCGTAGGTATAGGTGAACGTGCCTTTGCCGATTCTACCGGCAATCTAAAAGCAAAATCGGTCGTTATTCAATCCGCAACGATTTTCGAGCTTTGTGCATTTCAGGGAGGCGATATGGAAACTTTCAAATTCCCCGAGGATCCCGATTCTCCGATCATAATAGGCGAAGCTGCATTTCATAGTTGCACAAGCTTGAAAACGATCGATCTGACCGGCGTTGGCTCTATCGGGAGAGCTGCTTTTCAGTATTGCAAATCGTTAAGAAGCATTGAGCTTTCCGAGAAACTGACAACGCTTGAGGAAGAAGCATTCAGCGGATGCGTTGTGCTTGATAACGTGAAGCTGCCCGATAGCTTGAAAAAAGCAGGAAAAAGAGCATTCCAAGACTGCTACAGTTTAAAGAACATTGACCTTGGAAACGGCATCACGGAGTTGTCACACGAGATGTTTAAGGGCTGCAGCGCTCTCGAAACGATAGTTATACCCGATTCTGTAACGGAAATCGGTTATAATGTATTTTACGGATGTGACAACTTGAAAACAGTTGTTTTGCCTAAAAGCTTAACAGATATGGATGGCTTAGCTTTTTATGCATGCAAATCGCTGAAAGAACTCCAATTCGAAGGAACGATAGAAGAATGGGAAAGCAGGAATTTATATATAAATTCCGATACCTTCATAGAAAGAATAATCTGCTCCGACGGTGTTATTGAGATCTGATAATATTGTTTAAAACAAAAGGGAAATCTTAAAAAAGATTTCCCTTTTTCTTATTCTTCTGCTTGTGCGTGCGTTACTTTGATGCTGACTTCTCCCGAGTTGAGGTGCAGCGTTTTTTTGTCGCTCGTTTCAACCGTGAGTGCATAGTCGGGTGTGATATCCACTGCGCGCCCACTCATTAGCTCACCGAGGTGGAAGAACGATACCTCTTTTCCGATGACCAACGAGCGCGATCTGTATTCTTCATATATTTCATCGCTTCCGATCTGTCCATACAGTTCTTTGAGCTTCTTTATTATCGAAGCGGCGAGCTTGTTTTTCACGTCGTGTTTTCGAATGAGCCCGATTCCGCCCGCTATTTCCTTCAACTCGTCGCTGAGACCTTTTTCGCTCACGTTCAGACCGATTCCGAGAACGGCGTAATCAAGCGTTCCGTTTTGCGCGTTTATTCCGGATTCGGTCAAAATACCGCAGACTTTTTTTGAATTAACGTATATATCGTTCACCCATTTTATTTCGCATTGTTTGCCGTATTCCTCGATAGCTTTTGCGACAGCAACTGAGGCAAGCGTTGTAATTTTCACCGAATCTGCGGGGGAGATCGTCGGACGCAACAATATGCTCATATAAATACCGTTATCAGCAGGGCTTTCGAAGGTTCTGCCCATTCTTCCCTTGCCGCCCGTCTGCTTCCGCGCGGCAACAACTGTCCACTCGGGTGCGCTAAGTCCCGCGAGCTGTTTTATAACGTCGTTCGTCGAGCCGACCTCGTCAAGCACGGTTATATTCACTTCGTCGTCGGAAATGTATTTTTTGATGCCTTCCTCGGACAAAATGCCGCCGTTAACGCTTAGCGAATATCCTCTGTTTGTTCGGCATTCTATGTCGTAACCTCTGTCTTGGAGAGTTTTTATTGCTCTCCAGATAGCCGCGCGCGAAATACCGAGCGCCTTTCCGAGCTCTTCTCCGCGAATGAATTCTCCCCTGTTTGCTTCGAGCTCCTTTAATACAAAATCCTTCGTTTTAATATTTCTGTTCTTTTTCATAAGTACCTCACAATTCGGTCACCGACAGTGACCGCCAAAACAATCTTCAATATATCGGTGATGATATATGGCAACACGCACACCGATATTGCGGTTATAATGCTGACCTCAGTAAATATTGAATAATACACACATCCGAATGTGTAGCAGGTGATCAAAAACGCCGCCGCGCCGATATATTTTTTCGTCTTTTTTATATTCATTCGTTCAAAGAGAAGATATGCGAGCGAGCCGAATAAAAATCCGATCAAAAACCCGCCCGTTGGCCCGAGTAATACGCCGACTCCGCCCCCAAACGCCGAAAAAACGGGAAGTCCGACCGCGCCGAGCAGCAGATAGACGGAAATAACGATAGCTCCGTTTTTGCCGCCGAGTATTATCAGCGCCATCATAACTCCGAGTGTTTGCAGTGTAAACGGCACGGCGCCAAACGGCAACGTCACCCAAGAGCAGACAACGATCAACGCGACCATTATTGACATTTTTGCAACGCTTCTTTTTCTTGGTCTCATAGTCGCATCCCTTCGTTCCTTTTACAAAATAAGTTTATCATTTTAACCTTCGATTGTCAAGGCGCAGTATTGATTTGCAATCATTTTTTTGACATACTCCATCATTTTTTAACAAAATCGACACATTGGCATAAAATTGTAATAGTAAACAAAGGAAAGGGAGATAGGATGGAATATTATTGTGCCGCAGTAACCGATCGCGGGTTTTATGATGGCTTTTTAGAGGTGTTTAATGAAAAAAGCCTAAAAAGGCTATACGTTATAAAGGGTGCTTCGGGTGTTGGAAAATCAACGCTGATGCGTAAGATCGCCGACGAGGGAACGCGGCGTGGGATGAAGGTCGACAGAGTGTTTTGCTCGAACGATCCTCGCTCGCTCGATGGAGTCATAGTCGGTAATATCGGCGTTATCGACGGCACTCCGCCTCATACTTATGAGCCGAAAATGGCAGGCGCATTTGAAAAGCTCGTTGACCTCGGGCAGTTTTGGGACGTCAATAAGCTGAAAGCTCATCGCGCCGAGCTGTTTGAGCTTTCAAAACGGAAACAAACGGCGTTTTCGAAAATATATGAGTTGACGTCCGTTTACGGCAGAATGGATGATCTGATCGACGAAGAGTGGAGAGTTTGCTATCTCGGGGGAAAGATACGCGACTATGTAAGATCGCTCGTGCGCCGTAATCTCGCATCGGGTAACAAGGGAGAGGCGAAAATGCGGATATTTTCCGCTACGTTTGGCGGCAACGTAGAGCTTCCGCATAAAAAGCAGTATAGCATCGACAACACGACGGGGTTCGCGCCACTGTTTTTTGAGGAGTTGATCGCGGAGTTGAAAAGGAATAACTTGGAGTGCTTCTGTTCGCCCGCTCTTCCGTCGATGAGGCGAACAGATACCGTTTATTTGCCGTCGCTTGGGATCGTGTATACGTCGCACCGCGGCGGAAGAGCGATAAACGGAAGTCGATTTATGACCTGCGCACCATCGAAGAAAACACAAGCGGAATTAAAACAGCTTGAAAGCATCAAAACGTCGATCAAAGATGCGATATTCCGTGAACGTGAAAACGCCGTCGCTTGTCACGACGAGATAGAACGAATATATATAGGTGCGATGGATTTCGATAAATTGAACGAATATACGAATGGGCTTATAAAAGAGATATTTAGCTCTTTTGAGGAATAACGTGGGCTTTTTCGGAATAATATAGAGCATAAAGCTTTGGAGGATGAAGCATATGGAAAAGAAGCTCGACTTGAAATTTTTAGGCATTGTTTTTGCCGTGAATATGGTAGCCTTGGTCGTAATGATAGCCGTCTGCGCATTGGTCGGCGCAAAAATGGAAACACCGCAGTCTGTCGTTTTCCCCGCGTCGATCGTGTCGGTAATTACCGCAGGCGCAGTTAGCGGGTTCGTGTGCGCAAGATATGCACCGCAAAGCCCAATGGTATATGCGCTCATTACCGCCGCCCTTGTCACGTCGCTGATCTGTCTCACTTCATTGGGAGGTGGCGGTGGCTCATTGATAAAATTTGCGATCCCGCTTCTCGCATTCGTGACACCTCCGCTTGTTGCCCATTTATCGATGCCGAAAAGCACCTCAAAACGAAAACTGAAGCACCTCGGAGTGAAAATATAAATAAAATATCAAGGACAGAGATGTTTCAGTGTCTCTGTCCTTTTTATGCATAAAACAGTGATGATCTTTTTTGATTGCGAATTCGACGGAATTCCGCTAACAAAAGTTGTTTTGGGCAAAATATAATTATAATTTAGATCAAAGCTTCCACTCGTCTATTGTTTTGCGCATTTCATAAAGATATTTCTCTTTGTCCGTCGGGTATGCAAGTCCGTGTTCTGCGCCTTTTATAAACGTTAATTGCTTCTTTTCCGATGAGCACGCCTCGAACACCTCTTGGCTCATCTCACATGGCACGAACGTATCGCTGTCGCCATGAAACATAATAAGCGGCACCTCAAGCTTTGCCGCCGCCTTGAGCGGTGACGCTTCGTCGAGGTCAAATCCGCCGAAAACACGCGCGCCGAGCTTCACGAACGGGTATAATAATGAGACGGGAAGGTGCAATTCCTTCGTCACTTTTTTGATAATAGCTTCCGCGCTCGAATATCCGCAGTCGGCAAGCACGCAGACGACATTTGGAAGCGGTTTTTCTGCGGCGGCAAGAATTACCGTTGCCGCACCCATGGAAACACCCGTCAATATCAGCTTCGTGTCCTCGCCAAATCGTTTAACGGCATATTCAGCCCATCTGATACAATCGTATCGCTCCTTTACGCCGAACGTTGTAACACGCCCTTCGCTCATACCGTGACCGCGCTGGTCAACGATGATAACGCTTCTGCCGATAGCAAAGCATCGACCTACTCCGCCGCTGAGGTCACGCTCGCCGCTACCCTTGTAGCCGTGGAACTGGATCTCGATAGGAGCGCCCTTTTCGTATTCATAATAGTATCCGCTCAGCTTTAGTCCGTCGTGCGAGATTATCTCGAGCTTTTCGCGGGGCATCGAACGAACAGCTTTTTGCCAATTTATCATCGCATCGCGGTGCTTTTGGTATGCTTTCCCCGATGGGATATCATATTCATTCTCTCCGAGCGGCTTTTTCTTGGGTGAATAGAACACCGTCAAAAAACATATAAATGCGCCGATGATCGCCAATAATGTCAGCGCCGCCAATATACCCAAGCACCAAAAAAATATATCCATATCATACTCCAAAACGATCGTTATTTATAAATTATATCACCTGAAAAAAGATAAGTCAACAACAATGAGGCTATAAAAAGGCAGAAAAAAACAGGCAACGAAGCCTGCTTTTTTCCAAAAAGGGGATATTATGAAAAATGAGAAATAATCCACATGCAACCATACCGCGAGGGTATGGCGTTATGGTACCGCGCAATTGAGGAGAGAAAGCGCGGTAAACAAAGAAGAAAAATGAAAAATTTAAAATAACAAACAAGGAAATTAAAAACAGAAATAAAATCTTCTGTTTTCTTGACAAAATTATAACACTATTAATTTGATATTTCAATAGGAATTTAACATTTTACTATCCTAAAGTGAGCAAAAAACAAATAAAGACAAGCGTGCAAAACAAATTAAGACAATAAAAAACATGAAACAAGCATAAAAACATCTCAAAAAGGTTAGAAACGGGGAATGTTGGGTGTTTTTGCGTATAAAGCGAGGTGTCCGAAATTTCGATTTTTGTCAAAATTACGGTTTGGGTGCGCGTTTTGTTGAAAGTCACGAAAATACAGAAAGACGAAAAAAATGAAAAAATAATAGTGACAAAACGAAAAAGCTGTGATATAATCAATAAGGATATTTATGTAACGAGCAAAGGAGAGCGAAAGATGGCAGAAGAACGCGCGGTTGTGGGGCGTAATGCTGTGTTGGAGCTTTTGAGAAGCGACAATACTGTTGATAAAATATTTTTACAGCGTGGGCTCAAAGAGGGGTCGATCTCGCTCATCGTCGCCGAGGCGAAGCGCCGCGGCGTACCCGTTGCAGAGGTCGATAAAAGAAAGCTCGATGCGCTCAGCGGCGGTGTGGTACACCAAGGCGTTGCCGCTTATGCGAGCGAAGTGAATTATTATTCTGTGGACGAGCTTTTGGAAATAGCGGAAAAACGAGGAGAGAAGCCGTTTTTGATTATTTGCGACGGCATCAACGATCCTCATAACCTCGGTGCGATAATCAGAAGCGCGGACGTCGCGGGCGTTCACGGTGTCATCATTCCGAAGCGCGGTAGTGTTGGCGTTACGATGACCGTGGTCAGGTCTTCCGCGGGAGCGACTGAATACGTTGCGGTCGCGAAGGTGTCCAATATCGCCTCAACCATTGACTATTTAAAGGATAAGGGTGTTTGGATCTATGCTTTAGAAGCGGACGGCACCGATTTTTATGAAGAAGATCTCAGCGGAGCGTGTGCGCTCGTGCTTGGAAGCGAAGGTGACGGCGTGTCGCGTCTCGTCAGAGAAAAGAGCGACTATTGCTTGTCGATCCCGATGTACGGAAAGGTCAACTCGCTCAACGTGTCGAACGCTGCGGCGGTCGTTATGATGGAAGCGGCGAGACAAAAGCATAAGAAGTGATCAAAATAATTTATTTGGAGACAGATAATGACGCTAAACGATAAAAAAGGCGATACAGCCGAATTTGATATAAATTCGTTTTTGAGCGATGCTACTCGTGAAAACGATGAGGCTATGCAAAAGGAACGCGTTGTTCGTGAAGAAAAAGAGCCTGTTGAAATCAAGCAAGCGACAGAGGACTCGAACGAGGTCGATACATTCAAGGAAGCTATACGTATCAGACTTTCG
Source organism: Eubacteriales bacterium (assembly GCA_045652185.1). Taxonomy (GTDB): domain Bacteria; phylum Bacillota; class Clostridia; order Oscillospirales; family CAG-382; genus UMGS1307. The sequence goes on from JAZRTU010000135.1 coordinate 13,218, forward strand.
AGCGATAAGGAGCTCGCAAGCTATGTTGCGGGCAGAGAGAGTAAGCTTGATAACCCCAACGTTGACGAAATATTCTCGATAATCAATTCAGAGGAAAAGCATATAGAGGGGCATTTCAAAAGACTCAGCGAATACGACGAAAAGAAATATAGGAAGACTGTCGAGCAATCGACTTTATATTCAACGGGAGAGATGGATGCCATCGCGCCAAAGGCTGTTTCAGACGAAACGCAGGAGTTTGACGTTGCGGCGAATAAGTCGGGAATCGATCCCGCGTATGAGAATTTAACGGAACGTGCCGTCAACGGCGATCTTCTCGATGAACTCATAAAAAATGACAATGAAGATCAAATGAAGCTCGGACTCGCCGACACAAAGCTGATGGATGCCATCAAAGAGGGAGACAACGTCGATACGACCAACATCAAGCTTCAACGCGCGCTCGGTATGATCAATTTCGTCAAAGATGACGGAGATGACGAGGAGTTCGTAGATGAGCTTGATATGAAGGTCGAACGCGAGGTCAAAAAGGAACGCAAGGAAGAGGCGGAAAGATTTGAATATCGTGACCCCATCCAAGCTGACGAGGTAACGGGAATACTCGAAAAAAGCTTGCGCCGCAACGTGGTGAAGCTGATATCTTCGCTCGTTATTTGCGCTTTGATATTCGTTTTGGAATTTGGAAAAGGACTCCCCGTGTTTCTTTCACCGGGAAGATACGGACTTCTTTATATACTTGTCGATATGCAGATATTGCTTTTCGGCGCACTCAGCTGTTGGGATAACGTGGTTTCGGGTGCTCGCGGACTTATAAAAGGCGCACCGACTCCGGATAGCGTTATGTTCTGCTCTATCTTGGTGCCCGTTTTGCATTGTATCGTGACCTGCTTCGTTAACCCTTACGGCGAAAGCGTAAAGCTTTATTGCTTCTGCGGTGCGGTGTCTATTGTCATTAATGCGCTCACAAAGCTCAGCATCAGTCGCCGCAATATCAAAAACTTCAATGTGCTCAAGGATGAGGGCGAAAAATACGTTGCTCAATCATTGGATGCAAGCGCAAAAGAGGGAAGCGAATTCTATGATTATTTGATCGAGGATTCCGAGCTTTATACCGTTAGAAAAACAAAATTCGTCGATGGATTCATCGAACGCTTGGACAGACGTCCGAAAAGCGACGATCTGTTGCAGTTCCAACTGCCGCTTATCGTTATCGGCGCGGTAGTGGCGTTTGTGATGATGTATTTTAAAACAAAAGATATCTATGCTTCGTATACCGTTGCGACAGCGCTCGGTTGCGTATCTTTGCCGCTTTCGTCATTTATCGTTACGACGTTGCCCATAAACATCGCAAATATGATCGCATATCAATCCAACAGCGCGCTCATCGGTAACGCGGTTGCCGACGAGTATGATAACGCGGGCGTTATTTCGTTTGCCGACAGTGAGGTGTTCCCGCCGAAAAATATAAAAATAACAGGATTCCGTACTTACGGCGATCACCGAATCGATAAGATAATCGTAGATGTCGGACTCATCTTCAGAAAGCTCGGCGGTCCGCTTGCCGACGTGTTTGCGCGAGCGATCGAGGAGAGAGCAAGTGAACCCAATGTGTTCAGAATAATCGACGTATCGAGCGACGGACTCGTCGTTACTGTGGACGGAAGAGATTTCTTTATCGGCAAAAAATCGTTTATGCGCAAGAATCGTTTCGACGTTCGCAAGGATGAAAGCGACGAGAATTTCGAAAACGGATGCGGTTCGGTAATGTTTGTTGCGATCGATAACGAGCTTGCTGCAAAAATATACGTTAAATATAAGATATCCTCCGGCTTTGACGCTCTTTTGAAAAATATGTATTCCGCAGGTATGTGCGTTTGCATAAAGACCTTCGACCCCAACATCAGCAACGAGCTTCTTGAAAAAAGCATAAAGTTCAAGAAATGTCCGATAGCTATATTGAAGCCTGAAAGTCAAGAAGAAATGAGCGGTGTCAGCGAGAGGGTTTCGGGCGGTATCGTTACGAATTCTTCAATGCACGTATTTTTGAAAATGTTTATACTTTGCGATAAGACCAGACATTCGATAAAGACTAACGCCATTATCAATTTTGTCAGCGTAATATTGTCGTTTTTCATAGTTTATTTCTTGATATATACGGGCGCTGCTCCCACTTTTGGTTCGGGAATGGCAATGCTTTTCCAACTCATTTGGCTCATTCCGATCGTGATCTTCTCGTTTTTGATGTAAATTATGTGAAAATTATCGTTAAAAATGAATAAATTTTTAAAAAAGAAGTTGCTAAATAGCAAAAAAGTGGCGTAATGCTATTGAATTTTTGTTAAAAATAACTTATAATAGATATAAGAATCGTTTGCGGTCAGAGACCGCTTTGAGAAATTACTTTTTCGAATTATCGTTCGATTGAAAATATAAAAAAGGAGTTTAGGCAATATGGCAGTTTTCGAATCAAGTAAAATCAGAAACGTATGTTTGATGGGTCACGGTGGCGACGGAAAGACCTCCCTCGCTGAAGCAATGCTCTTCCTCGCGAAAGCAACGGACCGTCTCGGAAAGACTACTGAAGGAAATACTGTTTGTGATTATGATGCCGAAGAAAAGAAACGTGGAATATCTATCTCTACGGCATTGGCAAATATAGAATGGAACGGCGTAAAGATCAACATCCTCGACACCCCCGGTTACTTTGACTTCGCAGGTGAAGTTAAACAAGCGGTTCGCGTTGCAGGTAGTGCTATCATCGTTGTTGATGGTAAGGGCGGCGTAAAGGTTGGAGCAGAATTGGCGTTCGACTATGCCGGCAAAGCACCGAAGGTATTCTTCATCAACAAGATCGATGACGAAAACGCTCGTTACGAAAAAGCACTCCAAGCGCTCCACGATTCGTTCGGAACGAAGGTGTGCCCCGTTTTTGTACCTGTGTTTGATGGCGGACAACAAGTTGGTTTCTACAGCCTCATTAAAGATGAATATTATACGTTTGACTCAAAGGGTAACAGAAGCGTTGCTCAAGCACCCGCTTCCTTTGCAGACAAACTTGAGAGCTATAAAGCAATGTTCTTTGAAGCCCTCGCTGAAACAAGCGATGAGCTTATGGAAAAATTCTTCGCTGAAGAGCCCTTCACAAAAGAAGAGATCACAGCTGCGTTGGCAACAGGTATGCAATACGGTTCTATCTACCCCGTATTCTGCGGTTCTGCAACAAACCTTACCGGTGTTAGAGAACTTCTTGACACGATCGCTTCTTCGTTCTCGTCTCCTCTTTCCAGAGGCAAGGAACAAATCGTTGGCGAAAACGGCGAGCTTATAAAGAAAGAAATCGAAGTTGATGGCGATCCCTCCATCTTCGTGTTTAAGACAGTTGCCGACCCGTTCGTTGGTAAGATGTCATACTTCAAGGTTATGAGCGGTACACTCAAGAAGGATGCTATGCTCGTTAACACAACGACAGGACAAACCGAAAAGATCGCTCGTATCTACACTGCTCGCGGAAACAAACAAGTTGACGTTGAAGAACTCAGATGCGGTGATATCGGTATTACAGCAAAGCTTGTAAATACAAACACAAACGATACCTTGGCAGCAACAGCGAATGGCTTGCGTTATGCGCCCATCGAATTCCCGACACCTTATCTTGCATTGGCTATCGTGCCGAAGACAAAGGGCGACGAAGACAAGATCTCCGGCGGTATCGCAAAGCTTCTTGAAGAAGATTATACGATCAAATACGAGAACAACGCAGAAACAAAGCAAATGCTTATCTACGGACTTGGTGAAACCCACGTTGATATCATCACCTCCAAGCTCAAGAACAGATACGGTACTTCCGTTGACCTCACAGAGCCGAGAGTTGCATATCGTGAGACCATCAAGAAGAGTGTTCAAGTTGAAGGAAAACATAAGAAACAATCCGGTGGTTCGGGACAATACGGTCACGTTAAGATCACGTTCTCGCATGGCGAAGCTGACGGACTTACGTTTACAGAATCCGTTGTTGGCGGTAGCGTACCGAAGGGATATTTCCCCGCAGTTGAAAAAGGACTTCTCGAAGCGATGCAAAAGGGTGTTCTTGCAGGATTCCCGATGGTAAACCTTGCTGCAGATTTGTTCGATGGTTCTTACCACCCCGTTGACTCCAACGAAATTTCATTTAAGCTTGCTGCAAGACTTGCATACAAGGACGGTATCCCGAAAGCAGGCCCCGTTATCCTCGAGCCGATCGGAAACCTCAAGGTTCTCATCCCCGATGCTCTTACCGGTGATATTATCGGCGACCTCAACAAACGCCGCGGCAGAATTCTTGGTATGGATCAAAGCGCAAAGAAAGGATACACTGTTGTAGAAGCTGAAGTGCCGCAATCCGAGATGATGACATATACCATCACACTCAGAGCGATGTCTCAAGGTAGAGGAAGCTACACGTTTGATTTTGAAAGATACGAAGAAGCTCCTTCCACAGTTGCGCAAAAAGTAATCGAAGAAGCTAAGAAATTGGCTGAAAACGAATAAAAACCAAAATAACCCACAAAAATCATTAGCGTGAGGATGCAGCACGAGTTTGAGGAGTTATCTTCACGCTAACAGATCAAAACGAGGGAGTTCGTTTCGATCCACAATAATAAATATGCCGCCATTGAGGCGGCGGAATGGAGATTTTAATGAAGAAGATCAGATTAATAGCTATGGTGGCTTTCTTGGTGCTTTCCATAGGCTTGTTGGCTTCATGTGTGCCTGAAGTAAAAATTACTTTGGACGAAGTAATCGATATATCGGACGACAATAGCGGAGACGAAGATGTTTCCCAAGGTCCTCCCCCACCCGTTGATAGAGAGGGTCATGCAAAAGCACCTGTTGTAACAGAAGTTATCAACATTACTGCTGACCGTATCTGCGTTGCAGGTACTTGCGAAAAAGGTGCAACTGTAAAAATTTACGGTGGTAAAGAAGACGTTGAAGTATATAGCGACAACGGATATTTTATCGTTGAAACTGTTCTTGCAAACTACGGCACAAAGCTTTTGGAAGCTGTTGCCTCCAAAGACGGCTTGGAAGACAGTGATTCGCTTTATTTCTATGCTCAATTTAAAGCTACTGTTTCCGAACGTGTTGACGGCAACTCCGTTATGATCGGTAAGGATTCTCAATTGTTCCTCAATTCTACTTTGCCTGATTTCTACGGTGAAAACCTTTATACCAACACTCAACTTAACGCACTCAAAGAAAAAGTTAACGCGAACTACCAAGCTATGCAAGATGCAAAGCTCAAGATGTTGGAGCGTACTAAAGAAGAAGAGCTCGTTAAAGAATACGGAAGAGCGCTCACAGCTGAAGAGCTTGAAACTATCGTTAAACCTTGGGCACAAGAAAACTTTGTAGCTATCCCCTACATATTCGTTATCGCCCCCAATGCGTTGACGGTTTATCCCGAACGCGCTCCCGAGTCTGTTGTTTCCAAATCCAACACAACTCGTTATAAACAAGTTATTAAAGCTTTGAAGGATACTAAAGCTACAGTTATCGATCTTTCCGAAGTTTTCGCAGCACATAAGAACGATAAATACCCGATCTATAGCTCAACAGATAGCTATTGGACCGAATACGGCGCATATCTCGCATACGTTGAGATCATGAACATCGTTGATGACCTCTATCCCGATGCAGCTGCAAGACCCCTTTCCGATTTCAAGATCGAAGAGAAAGAATATATCGGCGGTAACATGGTAGGCTATCTCTATATCGACAGAGAAAGCGTTAAGGAAACAGGTATCAAATTGACTCCTAAGTTCTCCATACCCTTCAAAACAAACATCTATGCAAGCGAAGATTCTCTCGACATCGCTACAGAGCCTAACGCAGATAAGGTTGTTGCTCCGACAACTCGTCGTATCATCAACACAAAGAAAGAAAACCTCCCGAACGGATACATCCTTCGTGACGAGTGGTCTTCTCAAATGTTTACGCTTCTCGCAGACCGTTTCAGCGCAACGATATTCCATACAGCCGGCTCGTATGATCCTCGTGTGGTTGATATCAACTATTCCGATGAAACCTGCAGACCTGACTATGCAATCGTTATCTTCAACGAAAGTAACATCGAAAACGCTTTCAAACTCAACGTTGAATGATCTGATCAAATAATTTTGTCTCTGAACTCCCCGAGCATAAAACGGCTCGGGGGGTTTTTTGCTTTGCGGCTCATAAGATAAATAAAGAAGATATCGCCAACACAAAACGGTGTTAATAGCCAATATTTATTGACAAAATTGAGCATATATGATAAAATAATATGAGATATGGAAAACTATTACTATGAGGTGGAAAATGCCGTTAGCAGATGAATTGCGACCGAAAAATTTTGATGAAATAGTTGGGCAAAAGCACCTTGTTGCAAAGGGAACGCCGTTTCGCCGTATGATCGAAAGCGGTCATTTGCCGAGTATAGTTTTGCACGGTCCGTCGGGAACGGGAAAGACGACTATCGCCGATATCGTCGCAAAAATGACGGGTAAGCATTTCGTACGACTTAACGCAACCGTCGCATCGCTTGCCGATGTTCACCACGCGCTTGAAGAGAGCGCATCGCTCTATGGCGCCGGCGGAATGCTTCTTTATATCGACGAGATCCAATATTTTAATAAAAAACAACAACAAAGTCTGCTTGAATATATCGAGGACGGTCGTGTGACGCTAATATGCTCCACAACCGAAAACCCGTATTTTGCGTTGTACGGCGCACTTCTTTCTCGGTCAAGTACGTTCGAGGTGAAGCCCGTTGAAGCGAAGGAGATCGAAATTGCGCTCGAACGAGCCGTTCGATATCTCAACGAGAAGACAGGATTTGAGAAATTACCCGAGGATGGTGTGCTTGGAATAGTCGCATCGCGATGTGGCGGTGACGTCAGAAAAGCGCTCGGATGTCTTGAGAATCTTTATTTTGCATCGGTGGAAACGCTTGATACAGAAACTGCCGAAGAACTGACGAAGGGATCGGGAATGCGGTTCGATAAGGACGGGGATGAGCATTACGATCTGCTAAGCGGTCTTCAAAAATCGATCAGAGGCTCCGATGAAAATGCGGCACTCTATTATCTCGCAAAATTGCTCCGTGGAGGAGATCTGTTGTCGCCTTGCAGAAGATTGCTCGTAATAGCGAGCGAAGATATCGGTCTTGCATACCCGATGGCAGCAGTAATAACGAAAAGCTGCGTTGACAGTGCGATCCAGCTTGGATTACCTGAGGCGAGAATTCCGCTTGCCGAAGCGACTGTGCTTTTGGCAACAGCACCAAAGTCCAATAGCGCATATACTGCATATGATGAAGCAGCGGCAGATGTTGAAAAGGGATATGCTATGCCGTATTACCTCCAAAGCGGAAATGAAGGCGATTATAAATATCCGCATGCTTATCCAAACGCCTATGTTAAACAGCAATATTTGCCAGGTGAGCTGAAGGATAAAAAATATTATACGTTTGGTAATAATAAGACCGAACAAGCCGCAAAAGCATATTGGGATCTGATCAAAAACGGCAAAAAATAAGTTGATTCGGAGAAAAGCCTTGATTAAAGTTGAGCGATTTAATTTATATTATTCAAATATACCATTGAAAAAACCGTTTGTAACGGCACTTCGCCGCGTTGAAAGCGCGGAGAGTATCGTTGTTGAGTTGATATGCGAGGGCGGAATCGTCGGTTATGGTGCAGCATCGCCAACGGCGGCTATTACGGGAGATACGATCGGCTCGATCTGTTATGCCCTCGGAGAGCTGCTTTGCCCATCGGTAGTAGGAAAAACTATCGACCGCGCAGACGTATGCAATATCGGCGGCGGACTTGAACATAATACAGGCGCTAAAAGTGCGCTCGATATCGCGATCTTCGATGCGTTGGCAAAATCAGTAGGACTTCCGTTATATCAATACTTAGGTTCGCCAAAGCGTGAGTTTTTGAATGATATTACGATAAGCATA
>JAZRTU010000136.1:0-6557 GCA_045652185.1 Eubacteriales bacterium
GCGGAGACATAGTAGACGATCTGAGGCACAAGTCTGCCCCAGTTGATCGAGTTTGCGCTCGAGAGGAAATAACCGTTCGCGGAGAGCTTTTCTATTGTTTCTTTATCGGCGAAGATCTTCTTTACGCCCGATTGCGCGTCATCAAAGTTGCCGTTTATAGCAACGACGGACACGTTTTCGCCCTTTTGCGTTGCCATTTGTTTTTTCTGCATATTGCTAACACCGTCATTCGGGTAGAACACCATTATTTTAACGCGGTCAACGTCGTGGTATCCTTCAAGAGCCGCTTTTCCCGTATCGCCCGAGGTTGCAACGAGGATAAGCGCGTCGCCTTTTTCACCCGTTTTATCGAGTGACAATGATAAAAGGCGGGGCAAAAGCTGCAAAGCGAGGTCCTTAAATGCGCAGGTCGGTCCATGCCAAAGCTCTAAAAAATAGTTCTCGCCGACTTTACTTATCGGCGCTGCGCCGCCAACGAAGCTGTTTTCGTTATATGCTTCGCCGCAGACCTTCAAAAGCTCGTCATATGTATAATCAGTCAAGAAAAGCGAAAGTATCTTCGCGGCTCTTTCGTGGTATTCGCATTTTACGAGATCGCGAACGAACGTTTCGTCTATTTTCGGAAGCTCGGTGGGTACGAAAAGACCGCCGTCTGTTGCGATTCCCTGTTTTATTGCCGTTGCCGAGGAGACGAACGTTTTCTTTGATGTATCTCGTGTGCTTATATAATTCATTTTCAGTTATCCTTCCAACCGCCGAACGCGGATTCGATATAGTTGATATTAATTAGCTCCGAGTCCTTCGTCATAAAGACTTCAGCGACATCGAAGCGAATATTTTTTACGTTACAATGCCAATTAACGTTAAACGCCAAAATTTTTCTCGTATATTCGAGTGTTCCGTTTTTTATAAATTTCCGTCTGAAAAGCTCAGCCGTTTTAATGAGCTTTCTTTGTTTATCGTAGTTTACCGCTTCAGCAGGTGTTCCGAAGCTATTGTTTGAACGGCTCTTCACCTCGACTATCGCAAGAGTCTTCCCTTTATGCGCGATTATATCTATCTCGCCGACATGATGCTCTCGGTAATTACGAGTTAATATTTTATAGCCTTTTCGACGAAGATATTTCGCCGCGAAGTCCTCACCAGCTTGTCCAGAAATCCGTTTCTTCAATTGCATCACCTAACGTTTTCTTCAAAAAGCTCTTACGGTGCAACGGAGACGGCCCGTTTTTCAAGATCGCCGCCTTATGCTGCTTTGTTCCATACCCTTTATTTTTCGAGAAATTATAGCCCGGATAGAATTTATCCATTTCAGCGCACCATCTGTCCCTCTCGACCTTTGCGAGAATCGATGCCGCCGCTATCGACGGGCTTTTGCCGTCGCCTTTTATTACGGGAACTGCGGGGATATCAAATCCACGGACGATATTTCCGTCGATAAGCGCAAGCTCGGGGGTATGCTTTAGTTGTTTAATTGCTCTGTTCATCGCGAGCATTGATGCATTGAGGATATTTATCGCCTCGATCTCATACACCTCTGCATGTGCTACCGCCCAATCGAGCGCTACCTTTTTTATTTCATCATAAAGCTCGTCGCGACGCTTTGCCGTCAATTTTTTCGAGTCGTTGAGTCCTTCGATAACGACTCCCTTCGGCAAAATTACCGCCGCGGCGAAGACAGGTCCCGCAAGCGGACCTCTTCCTGCTTCATCCGCACCGCAGATGAGTTCTATGCCTTGATCAAAATAGCTGTTTTCAATGCTCCAATCCATTTCGGTTCCTGTCACCTTTCTATATTATTTCTTTTTACGGACGCTCAAGCGAGATACGTCCGATCTTTCCTTTTCTGAACTCATCGAGGAGGCATGCCGCCGTTCTCTCATCGTCGATAACTCCGCCCGAAAGCAAAAATCCGCGTTTTCTTCCGATTCGTTCAAATATCTCGTTGCCTTCGCCCTCGATATTGTCGAGTTTAAATCTCGTTTTCAAAAGCTCGGGATAGTTTTCGGCGAGTTTTTTGCAAAGCATCCAACTGACCTCGATAGTATTGAAGACCTCGTCGCGTATCGCGCCCGTTACGGCGAGCTTGAACGCGGTTTCTTTACTATCTATTTTCTCCCAGAGAAGACCGGGGGTGTCAAGCAGTTCGAGGTTATAGGGCGTTTTCACCCACTGTGTCGTTCTTGTTACACCGGGTCTGTTCTCCACCTTCGCCTTTTTCGTTCTCGATATCGCATTGAAAAACGTCGATTTGCCAACGTTCGTTACGCCGAGCACCATCGCTCTTATCGGTTTATTCATTCCTTTACGTTTATAGAACTCGAGTTTTTCAGCCATCACGTTCGGAACGCATTTTATAAAATTATCGAGCCCCATCAGAGTTTTACAATCTATTGCGATACACTCCGAGCCTTGAGAACGAAAATAATTTATCCAAGCATCCGTTGCTCTCATATCTGCAAGTGTAGCTTTGCTGAGCAGAACGACGTGTTTTTTATCACCTATGAGTTTTTTTATATTAGGGTTTGCGCTCGACATCGGGATACGGGCATCTCTGATCTCGACGACCATATCAACAAGGCTCATATTTGCGGCGATAAAGCGTTTTGCTTTCGCCATATGTCCGGGATACCAGCCTATATTATCCAACGAATCAAACTCATTGGTGAGCATTTCGTTTTCTTGATATTCTACCATTTCATTACCTTATTATTCATTAACGTTTCCGAATTTGTCAAACGGCACGAGGCGGAAAAGCACTCTGCCGACGATATTATCGATACTTATCGCGCCGAGGTTTCTACTGTCGTCGCTGGCGTTTCTGTTATCACCCATAACGAACACGCAACCCTCGGGAACAGTATAGGGAAATTCAACTATACCGTGTTCCATATCTTTAGATTCTCTCTTTATGAGTGAATCATAGATACTTTCATCAAGCTCGTGTTTCGTTCCATCGGCTTCGGTGATAAATATTTTCCAATTCACTGTGTCCAACTCTATCGTTTGACCTTCGGTTGCGATGATACGTTTTATTAACGGGGTATCGGAATATTTTCCGCTATCGGTTACGATAACGACGATATCGCCCGCCTTCGGAGTATAGAACGCGTCAGAAATAATGAGTCTATCACCGTGTTTCAAGGTGTTATTCATAGAATGACCGTCCACTTGCACAAGACGAAAAACGAACATAAACACAACGAGCATCAATGCGATCGATACGCAAATTATTTCAACCCATTCATAGGTGCTTTTCATAAGCTTACGGTGAGGATCTTCTTTTTTTTGTTCTTCTTTCTGTAAGCTGTCCGATTTTTCTATATCATCTATATTATTCTCATCTTTGACAATGTCTGTTTCGACAAGATTCAGCTTGTTGTCTTCCATTAATATATCTCCTTTCCAAGAAAAGAAAAAAGTCTGAAAAGCGGGCAAGATGAAAGTACGCCAAACGAAAACGCGTACCGTACCTCCATCTGACGGCATTTCAGACAATTTACATTTCGAAGCTATTACTTCAATTCCTTAACTTTAGCAGCCTTACCAACTCTATCACGGAGATAGTAGAGTTTCGCTCTTCTGACTTTACCTTTTCTCACTACTTCAACCTTTTGAACGTTGGGAGAGTGGAGCGGGAATGTCTTTTCTGTACCTACGCCGTAGGAAACACGACGTACTGTAAAGCTTTCGGAAATACCGCCGTTTTTCTTTGCGATAACGGTTCCTTCGAAGATTTGAGTTCTGACTCTTGCGCCCTCAACGATTCTTACGTGTACTTTAACTGTATCACCGATGTTGAATTGAGGCACTTCTGTTTTAAGTTGCTCGCTTGTAAAAGCCTTGATGGTATCCATTATGGCTTCCTCCTTAATTAATATAAGTTAAAGGGGTATTCATGATTCGAGCCCAGAGGACTACCCCACTTGATTTTTTAACCTCGCTATTATACCATGTTTCTTTCACTTTTGTCAAGAGGTTTTTTACTCTTTTTGTTGTTTTTCTTTGTCGTTTTTATTCAAATGATCGACAAGCTGTTGTCTTACTTCCTCGACCTCTTCGGTCTCATACGGTTCTATCTCGGTCAACTCACCACCGAAATAAGAATAACAGAGATGATCTATTTTGTCGTCCTCCGTTGACGGTGACAAACGATGGATGATAACAGGCTTTTCAGGGTCCTCCGCAACAGCATGAAAATCCCCAAAATCCAAAGTGTTTTTCGGCAACCGCAAGAAGCAAAGTATATATACAATATCGAATTGCGAGGTTGATAAATTGGCAAATGCTATCAGCAACATCCAATATCTGACGGGTTCAATTAAAACAGCCAACACCATAGGAATGAGTGTCAACACAACAAGCGGAAATGCACGAAGCATGATCGAATTTGTTTTATTATACGCACCGAATTCCAGTTCAACATAAGCGAAAGGAGAAGTGAGAAGGTGTATACCACACGAAATGAAGCTGATCTTTCGAATTTTCCGTCCTGTAATCACAGCAAAAAGTGCATGACAAAATTCATGACATATAAGCAAAGGTATATATATCAGGATAAATTGTAAAGCTCCCCCTTTGAAAAATACCTTTGTAAAAACAATATACATAATAAGGGATAAGCACAAAAAATAAATATTATATTTTTTTGATTTACCTCGAAAATCATATTTGTCATCTACCGTCACAATGTTTTCGATGCTATACATTCGAGGAATAAAATCCGATTCTTTCTCGAAAAATTTGATCTTCATTATTAAGTCTCCTTGTTTTTATTGATTCATTATAGCATTATTTCGGCTGAATTGCAACATCGATCTCCTTACGTTATGCACCGACAAAAAACCCCGAAAGCCGAGGCTTTCGGGGTTGCGGTTCGGAAAAAACTTCCGACTTAGTTGGCATTCAATTCAATGGTGATTTCCAATTGGCCACTGTTAGATCTGCAACCGTTGATAACGATATCTTTAACATAATCCATCGCTTCGCGCAATTTGTTGTTGCACCATGAATCGCCCTTGTCCAAGTTGCTGGATACACTGATTCTCAAGTCATAGTAACCTGCACTTATGGAAATAGAAACGTTTGAATCGTTGTATTGCTCATATTTTGAGAACAACCCTTTCAACTTGCCCATTGTGTGCGAGTCAAACATCATCAGATCCGTTCCGTTTCTTGTTCCTCTGCACGCACTATAATTCAATGTTAAATTCTCCCTGTAATACATAATTGCTACCTCCGTTTTATTATTTTTATTATTTGTTTGCAGTATATAACGTACTTTCGATTGGGTTTTCGCAGCTTACGTCTACGATTTTGAAAATATTGTGTAAATAAAGATAGAAATACTTTTCACCGATCCGGATCCAATTACAGAGCTTCACCATCTTGTCTCCGAACCACGTCGATTCAAGGGTACAGTAACCCACGGGCGTGTATGGGAGCTGCACTTGACCGCTATCTTCCGGGGCTGGGCGTCATGCTTGCAAACGAAGACTATGTAATCAAACGATATTATTCTTATAATATTTTTTGATTAGTCTTTTGGTTTTTCTTGTTTTAGAAATATCACCGTTGATGAAGAACGCTCTTTTTTTATTTGTTGGATACGCAATGTGATAGTGCGGAGTTGCTCCGCCGCGGCTTATCCAACCCCCATACAATGTAATGCTTCTAATTGAATTCCATTTAATTTCTTCTTTTTGCCCGAATAGGTATGTTATCGTAATGCTTTCTTCTGAAAAAATATAATATATGGGAGATATAAGAAAAACAAATATCGGAAGTAATGACGCAAGAAAAAATCCAACAGTCATACCGATTTCTTTTTCATGTATGCAGGATATAGATATGGTCATAAAAATCACAAATAGTGCAATAGGAAGCAATAGATGTGTATTGATGGCAATTTGCTTCTTGTTATCCATATTTTCACCGTCCTTCTGTTTTTATCATTATACCACAACTTTGTAAACATTTCAACATTTCGCCGGTTCGAATCCGGCTACAGACTCGAAATGGTCGAAAATCTTCGCATTCTCGCATCTAATCACGCCGTAGGCGTGTATATCATCAATTCCGTAGGAATTGCATATCATCAATGCGAAGCATTGTATATCAACAAGCCGCAGGAAGATGCACGCTATCGCGTGATGATATACAAGGGCGGCATTGCCGCCCTTGATGATATACCGCCTTGCGGCGGATGATATGCCAAGCCTGCGGCTTGGATAAAAAAATCCGAGAACAAGGTTCTCGGATTTTTTGTGATGTGTGTCCGATTTAGATGCAAAATCGTGTGTGGCTGATTTAGATGCACGCTGATTTTGCAGAGGGTACACTGACCCACGGGCGTGTATGGGAGTTGCACCTATCCGCTATCTTCCGGGGCTGGGCGTCATGATTGCAAACAAAGACTATGTAATACGTAATGAAATTAAGACTTTATCCAATACACTTTCGCATGGACATAAATCCTATTAAGACTGTCCAAACATAAGCACATGTTTTAGGCATCATCAAGAATCCAATTGCAGGCACCAAATCTGCCCATAATA
>JAZRTU010000137.1:0-18151 GCA_045652185.1 Eubacteriales bacterium
ATATGTATCACACCGTACCCCGATCGATGCTGATTTCTTTAAAGAAGAATACCCTTTACTCTTCAATTACATTATATCATCCCCCCGAAAAATGTCAATAGCTTTTTCGGAATTCAAATGTAAACAATTTATGAACAAAAACGAACAAGCTGTTCATATTTGGCGCGAAGCGGTAAATATGAGAGATTTTTTATTGGTGATTAAGCTGTAAATATATACTTTTATTCCCACTAATTTGCTTCTGCACTTGAAAAATCGACTGAAATATGGTAACATATCACCAACGAAACCGAAAGGAACAATGATATGAAAACTATACCGAGAAGTGAGCATCCGTTTCCGCATTTTTGCCGTGATACATGGCAAAATCTCAACGGAGAATGGAGCTTTCAAATAGATGATGACCATACACTTGGCGAGGAGATCGTGAAGGGCGAAAAACAGCTTTCGGGAAAGATACTCGTGCCGTTTTGTCCCGAAAGCGTGCTCTCGGGTGTCGGATATACTAATTTTATGACTCGCGTTTGGTACAGCCGTACCTTCGCGCTTGACGAGATAAAAGGACGCACAATACTCCATATCGGTGCATGCGACTACATCACTAACGTTTACGTCAACGGCAATCACGTCGGAATGCACCGCGGCGGTTACGTTTCGTTTTCATTTGACGTCACCGAATTCGTTCATCTCGGCGAAAACATGCTCGTTATCTGCGCTGACGATGACCACAAATCGCTTTGCAGTCCGTCGGGAAAACAATGTCCCGAGCTCGACTCACACGGATGTATGTATACTCGTACGACCGGCATCTGGCAAACGGTATGGCTTGAATTCGTTCCGACTACATATATAAAATTCGCAAAATATCAACCTGATATTACCACAAAAACGCTTGTTGCTGACGTTGAATGTGCGTCTCCCATTGGAACACTCACCGCAGTCGCATACTATGACGGACGTGAGGTTGGCAGAGCGGAATGCGTTGCCAACAACTACAACAGATTGACGATATCGCTTTCCGAGCTTCATCTTTGGGAGGTAGGCAACGGTCGTCTTTACGACCTTGTATTAACACTTGGCGACGATGTTGTAAAAAGCTATTTCGGGATGCGCAGCGTATCGCTCAAAAACGGAATGATGTATATCAACGATCGCCCCGTGTTCCAACGACTTATCCTTGATCAAGGCTTCTATCCCGACGGTATCTACACCGCATCGTCCGACGATGAGCTAAAGGGCGACATTTTGCGCTCGCAAGCGATGGGATTCAACGGTGCAAGACTACACGAAAAGATATTTGAGCCGCGATTCCTCTATCATTGTGATAAGCTTGGCTACATCGTTTGGGGAGAGCACGCAAACTGGGGACTAAACATATCCGGTACGAACGGCTATACGGATTTTATTGCTGAGTGGGTATCGGCGATGCGCCGCGATTTCAACCACCCTGCGATAATCGGTTGGTGTCCGCTAAACGAGACACAAGAAAACCAAAACAACGAGTTCGTGCGCGATCTTATGATGATAACACGCACTATTGATCCGCTTCGTCCTGCTATCGACGGTTCGGGTTGGCAACACGTTGACGACGTTTGCGAGATATACGACTGCCACGACTACGATCAAAATCCCGAATCGTTCAAAGCGAACCACGACCGTCTTATGAATGGTGAATGCTCGGTAGATGCAAGAAAAAAACCCGCTCGCTATACGTTTATGAGCGAGTTCGGCGGTATCGGTTGGGCAACCCACGGAAACGGATGGGGCTACGGCGTGCCGAAAACTCTTGAGGAGTTCTACACACGTTTCGAGGGACTTTGCAACGCGTTGCTCGACAACACAGCGTACTTCGGATTCTGCTACACCCAGCTTACCGACGTTGAACAAGAACAAAACGGGCTCTATACCTATGACCGTAAGCCAAAATTCGATCCTGAACGTATCAGCGCGATCGTATCGCGCACTGCGGCTTTCGAGAAAAGCGAATGAGCGGACATTTTGACGATGCGCTCTCAAAGGTGCTGGCGCACCACTACCGTGAGGGGATAGGCACCCTTTCCGAGGGAACGCTGCACGCTGTAATAAAGCACTATCTCGATCCCGACGAGAGCCACCACGAGCAAAAATGCGGGCGATCGGTTTGTGACGTATTCGACGGCGACCACATCTTCGAGATCCAGACTCGCCAGCTCTTCAAGCTGAACAAAAAGCTCGAACGTTTTTTACCCGAAAAGCGAGTTACCGTTGTGTTCCCGATAAGCGCCGAAAAGCACGTGTATTGGCTCGATAACGATACCGGTGAGCTTTCGGGCGGACGGAAAAGCACTCGCGCAGGTCGAAAGACCGATGTGCTACCCGAGCTATATGGGATACGCGAGCACCTGACCGACCCCAATTTTGACGTGCTCATACTGCTGTTCAAGATGGACGAATACCGCAACCTCGACGGTTGGGGACGTGGCGGGAAACGAGGATCGTCACGATACGACCGCATCCCGCGCGAGCTGTTCGACGAGCTCAGCCTAAAAACAGCCGTCGATTACCGTGCGCTATTGCCCGACAACATCCCCGATTCGTTCACAGCGAAAGAGTTCGCAAAGCTTACAAAACTACGACTAAACGCCGCATACCAAGCACTCTCCGTATTGGCAACGGTAGGTGTCGTCAACGCAGAACGAAATGGCAGAACCAATACTTATTTCCTCGTACCTTCGGCGGTCAAAGAAATGCTTCTGTAAAGAGTTATCCTTAAATCGTCAAAAGGTATATAAACAAGCCCGGAACAACACAACATCAAAAGTTTTGATCAAACTTTTCCTAAAAATTTGCGAGTTGGAAGGGCGTTTTTAGCGAAGCCAAAATATATTAAGGAGGCGGTTTTATGAAGAAATTAAGATGTTTAGTTGCGGCGGTGCTTCTCTTATCCACCTTGTTCGCACTTTTATCGTGCGGAAATGTTGTTGATCTGTCAAAAGACAGCGAGCTTGGCTCGACATGGACACGCTTCGTCATTGACGGCGAATACGAAAAAGTGTGTGTTGATCTTGATTTGAACCCTTATTCGTCTTTAATTGAACCGTCAAAAACTCCCGCTGACAAAGAGACTTTTTTGAGTGAAGTATCCAAATTGCAAAAATATATGGGTAAGAAAATTACCGTAACCGAGGATGTAAAATCAATCAGGCGAGGTCAATATCATTCCATTGAATTTTTGAGCAACGCAGATGTCAGCGAGAAGCTTGAACCTTTTTTGATTATTGAGATTTATGAAAAAAATATTGTTTTCATTTTGAGTGGTCAAAATGAACCTATTGGTTATGAATTGAATAAAGGATATGATATAATAATTGATTCTATAAGAAATATATGCGGATAGTTTTAAAAATGAGAGAAACATGAAGAAGATATTCCGTTTATTGTTGATTTTTAGTCTTGTTTTTTCGTTAAGTGCCGTTGTATGCAGCGCCCCTTAATCGACTGATAATTCCGTCGCTTGAAGAAAATTGCCCATGTTTTTGTTATAATTATACAAAATCGGAATTAAATATTTGTGCAGCAAGTAGAAATACCACTTAATGCCAAAAGGCTATTGACTTCACTTGGTTAACATAATACAATAAAAACAAGGGGTTATACTCCAAAATATATTAAGGAGGCGGTTTTATGAAGAAATTAAGATGTTTAGTTGCGGCGGTGCTTCTCTTATCCACCTTGTTCGCACTTTTATCGTGCGGAAACACAACGCTAAAGAACGATATAGATGTCAGAAAATTGTGGAAAGAAAACGTTCTTGATTATAAAGCGGCAACTCTTTTATATATAAATGATTATCAAAACGTTAATTCCCACGCATATGCTTTTACAAAAATCAAAGATGAATGTTTGGACGATGCAATTAAACTTATCCGATCGTTGGGAGAAGCAAGCTGCACAAAAATTGAAAAGAGTGATCTTGCAGGGCACAATTTCGATAAATGCTGTTTAATTTCAATTCCTGTTAACGACGGAGTTTTCTCAATTTATCTATATGATGGTTATTTGTCTGTTAACAATGAGTTTTATTTCCAAATAGATTACAATAGAGATCATATTGTCAAACAGTTGGACAGTATGGCACAACCAAAAATGCAATTAGAATAATTATTTGTTCCACCCGAAAGGCTAAAGCCTTTCAGTCTTTCTTTATGGTGACAAATTTGTGTTGTCACTTGTTTCAATTTTAGATTTTTTGAAGAACATCAAGCTTACTGTTGAAAAATAAGCAAATATGGGTTATAATGTTTCCAAATAAGTCCAAAGGAGTTATACAATGGATAAGAAGCTATTTGAAGTGTTAAACAGCCGCGAGGAAAACTATGTTTTCCCGTTTTATTGGCAACATGGAAATCATACAGAACGCATTCCCGAACAGGTTAGAAGAATAAGATCAAGTGGCGCAAGAGCGCTTTGTGTTGAGTCGCGCCCGCACGGCGATTTTTGCGGTGAAACGTGGTGGCGCGATATGGACCTCATTATCGGAACTTGCGAGGAAGAGGGGATGGAGGTTTGGTTACTTGACGATAGCCATTTTCCGACAGGATTTTCAAACGGCGCGGTAAAATCGAACCCCGACAAACGCAAGCTTCACCTTATGGAAACGCACGTTGACTTCATCGGTCCGATGAAAAACGCAACTTGTCTCGTACGTTACGTAGGCGAGCTTCCGCGTCTTGTCGGCGCATATATGTATAAACGCTCCGAGTCCGGAAAACTGACCGAAGAATTTATAGATGTTACCGACAAAATAAAGGATGAAGTATTGACTGTTGACGTCGGTGAGGGATATTGGCGAGTATTCTTCCTTTTCGCCGCATACGGCGCTGACCTTTTCCCGAACTATATCGATATGATAAACCCCGACTCCGTTGATCTTCTTATCGAGACGGTATACGAAACACACTACGAGCATTATAAAGATAAATTCGGAAAAACTTTCCGCGGATTCTTCAGCGATGAGCCCGCTTTTGCGAACGGTCGCTTTAACACCGCGATGCCCGACAGAGGCATTTATGATTACACACTCGGAATGAACGGACTTGCGCTTCCATGGAGCAACGAGCTGAAAGAAATGCTCGATTCTTCACTCGGCAAAAATTCGATACCATACCTTCCGCTTTTGTGGTTTGAGGGTGAAACGATGACCGAAGAAACTCGTTTTGCCTATATGGATGTAGTAACCGAATTATATAACAGACATTTCACACGCCGTCTTGCACGTTGGTGTCATATCCACGGTGTTGATTATATCGGTCACGTCGTTGAGGATATGAACGTGAGCTCACGCTTCGGTTATGGAAGCGGTCACTATTTCCGCGCGCTCACCGGTCAAGATATGAGCGGATATGATATAGTTCTTCACCAAGTAATGCCCGGATATGCAACAATGCCCAACGTCGGTAGCTGTTACGAGGGTGAGATGGAGACTGAGTTCTTCCACTACGTTCTCGGAAAGCTCGGCTCGTCGCTTTCGCATTTTGAACCCAATATGAAAAACAGAACTATGTGTGAGCTTTTCGGTGCATACGGCTGGGCGGAAGGCACAAGAACGATGAAATGGCTCGCCGACTTCGCGCTTGTAAGAGGCTCAAACCGTTTCGTTCAACACGCATTCTCCCCGACTTTCCCCGACTACGATTGTCCTCCGCACTTTGGCGCTGAGGGTAATGACCCGCAATACGAGGGCTTCGGAAAGGTTATCGAATACCTTAATAAAGCAGCTCATCTTTTTGAGGACAGCGTTCACCAATGTGACGTGTTGGTAATGTATGATGCAGTCGGCGAATGGACGAACGGCGAAGAAAATATAATGCGCACCCAAGTTTGCGCTCGTGCGCTTTGGGATAAGCATATCGATTTTGATATCGTTTCTTGCGATTACCTCGCTAAGATGAAGATAGTTGACGGAGAGATATTGCTAAACGAAGAAAAATACAAAGCGCTCGTTATTCCGTTCGCACCGAAATATCCGAAAAAGCATTGCGACACATTGAAAAAACTCATCTCGCTCGGCGCGAAGATAGTCTTCGTCGATGGTTCACCCGAGAACGAATCGTTCGATTTCGTGGCACTTTCCGAACTTGCGGACGAGATGAAAAAACTCGGAACGCACGTTTCTATCGACGGATGTCCGCTTCTCCGTCATTATCTCGTTCGCCGCGGAGACACAACGGTTTTGATGCTCTTCAACGAGTCGATGACCGAAACGGCTAAAACGACGGTAGATCTCGATGCTTCGGGAGATTTCGTGAAGCTCGACCTCATCGGTGATACGATGGAAAAAGGAAAGTGTGACGGCACGTTAGGAGTGTGTCTACAGCCCTATGAATCAGCAATATACGTTATCGGAGACGTCTGTGACGTGTGCGACACACCCGAATACTGCGAGATCAGCTCCGAAAAATACGTCGGAAGCTATAAGATAAGCACATCGCAATATAACAACATGGATTCGTTCACACATATGAAGGACTCCACCTCGCCGGAGATAAGCGCCGAGCTTGGAAGATTCGCAGGAAAGATAAAATACGAATTTGAGCTTGATGCTAAAAAAGGCAAAAAAACGACGATCGAGTTCGAAAGCCTCGGTGAGAACGGAAAATTGCTCTGCAACGGTGTTGAATGTGGGCTTCGAGTTTGCCCGCCGTACCGCTTTGATATAACGAACGCGCTCAAAGACGGCAAAAATGAGCTTGAGCTTATCTGCTCGACGACACTCGCCTTTGCATTCCCCGATAACTTCTCGAGATATATGCAAATAGCACCGCTCGGAATTAACGGAGACGTGACTGTGAAAAAATTCGATGAGGTAAAATAATGAAAATAGGTATTTTCAGCGATCCGCACTACTGCACGATGGAGCGAATCGGCGAATCCAATCGCTACCCTTTGCGTTCGCTCGACAAAATGCGTACGATCGCGGAATATGCAAAAAATGAAGGCCTAGACATGATCGTATGTCTCGGAGACTTCGTAAATATGGAGGGCAGCGAGGAACAAGACAAGACAAACATAAAAACTGCCGCCGACGTACTCAACAGCGCAGGCGTGAGAGTTGTCTGCTGTATGGGTAACCACGACGGCGAGGTCGTCACTCGCGAGACCTTCGAAACACTCAGCGGATTTACACTTGCGCCCTGTGCTATTGAATACGAAAACGGAAAACAACTCGTGTTTTTGGACGCGAACTATACAAGTGAATTTCTTCCCTACGAGCGCCATAAGGTGAACTGGAAGGATGCAAACGTACCGCCCGAGCAGATAACTTGGTTGAAAGATACTTTGAAAAAGGGCAAGAGCATCGTTTTTATCCACCAAAACGTTGACAAAACGCTTGACGGTCACCATCACATCAAAAACCTCGACGAGCTTGTCGAGATATTTAAGGAATATGGCGTAAAAACGGTATATCAAGGCCACTACCATTACGGCGGGGACACTATTACCGACGATATCCACTATATCACCTTAAAAGCCACTTGTGTCTTTGACGATGACTATTTTCTCGTCACCGAGGTATAACAAACAAAATTTCATTGACAACCGACCGCCTTTGTGTTATTCTAAAAGCAACATAGAGGCGGTTGCTTCTAACTAAAAATATATAAGGAGAAAACACATGAAGCGTATTTTAGCAATTTTATTGGCAGCGCTTATGCTTGTCGCAATCGTTGCTTGTTCCCCCGCAGAAACGAACAGCAAGTCCGAGTCAAGCAAAGCAGACACTTCCACAGAAGTATCCTCCGAGGTTAGTACGGAGATCTACAAAAAGCCCGACAAATTTTATGCAGACGAAACACTTTCTATTCTTGGAAAACGCGATGGTGCGCATTTTTATTCAGAGCGCCAATGGGTTTATAACGAAGAACTTGACGGCGAAATTATCAACGACAACGTTTTCACCCGTAATGAATGGATAAAAGATACTTTTGGTGTTACCATAGAATACACCGCAGACACAGAATATTTTATCCTCGACACCATAATCAACAACAAAAACGCCGACTTTGATGAGTACGATCTCGTTTGCGACGGCTTGACAACGATGGGATCGCTCGCGCTCCAAGGTGCGCTCGACCCGATCAACGACACAGAATATATTAACGTTAAAGCACCGTATTGGGATACACGTTGCACAGAAGCGCTCACAATCGGCGACGACGTATTTTTCCTCGCAGGTGATGCATTTATTACTGATGACGAATATACATACTGCGTACTTTACAACAAGACAATGTTCCAAGATCTCGCGCTTAACAGCGAAACAGACGGAAAAGACGTTTATACCGTTGTAGACGAAGGTGATTGGACTTACGACGTATATGGCAGACTTGCAAAAGCTTCTGCTGCTGATATCGATGGTGTTTCGGGTATGTCCCACGAAACAGACCGTTGGGGTATCGTTTCCGATACAGGATGTGTTTACATCATGATGGCAGGAAGCGGATATAAAACCATCGGCACTGACGGTGACGGCAAGCTCATCATCAACCCTGTTGACGAGCAAGTAGTTAACGTATTCAACGCCGTAGATAAAGTTCTCAACCACGCTGACAGCAGCAAATATGCAGAGCGTATCGTTGCAAGCGACGGTCAATACTATGCAGCTGCAGAGCGTATGTTTGGCGAAAACAGAAGCTTCTCCCAAATTTGCAAGATCAACAGCATTTCTTCCTATGCATCCAACTTTGACGTAGACTTCGGTGTATTGCCTATTCCGAAATATTCCGAAGACCAAGACGGTTATTACAACTCCGTTGCATTCTTGCACTTCAGCACTATCGGTGTTCCGACAACAAACGTTGAAGATGCAGAGATGACTCGTGTTGTTATGGAAGCACTCGCATACAAAGGACAAGAGCTTATTACTCCCGCATATATCGAAACGACACTCAAACTCAAAAAGCTTCAAGACGAGAGAGACGTAAAAATGCTCGAGCTCGTTTTGAAAACAAGAAGCTTCGACATCGGCGTTATTTATAACATCGGTAATCTTTCCGACTTCCACACAAAATTTGCTGCAACCGGAAAAACAGGCATCTCGACAGAATGGCAAACAGTTCAAGGCGCTATTGAAGTAGACCTCAACAAACTCCTCACGGCATTCGGTCAATAAACGCTCAACTATATTAACAAATTAAGCTTAATACAAAGAAAAGTGTGCTTCAGTTACCTGTAGCACACTTTTTTGTTCTTTTTGTTGTCGATCACAAAACGCAATCAAGCAATTTTTTAACGGTTATCGTATCGATCCCTGCGAGATAGTTTCCGTTTGGAACACGGCCAAACAAGGTTTTGAACCATTGAGCCGCGATAAGATAGCTTCCCTCTCGCGAATGGTGAGCCGCATCGTCGGCATAAAGATTTATTTCGGGATATTTATGGCGGCAAACACCGAACGCCTTCGCAACAGGCGATAGGGCACAATCGAAATCTTTTCCGAGACGTGAATACATTTCCTCGTGGCGTTTTTCCGTAGCATCACGCTCGTTTTCACCAACGCAACCTGCGTATCGCATATACATTACCGCTTCTGCTCCGTTTTCTTTTATATAGGGCATTATCGTTTTTAGCGACTTCAGAGAGTCCTCATATTCGGCTGCACCGGCGTCCTGCAAGAACACGAGGTCATATTTTTC
Source organism: Eubacteriales bacterium (assembly GCA_045652185.1). Classification (GTDB taxonomy): domain Bacteria; phylum Bacillota; class Clostridia; order Oscillospirales; family CAG-382; genus UMGS1307. Next base: position 9,675 of record JAZRTU010000137.1, read on the forward strand.
CGATTTTAGCTTTTTTCTCATCGCGATGCCGCGCTCGTGCGACTCATCGGCGAATTCGTGGAGGTATGCGCTTCCGAAGGTGCAATATACGGGATCGATCTCTATTCCTTCGGCGCGACACATTCCCTTGAGTTTTATCGGTGTGCCGTTAAAGTAGGTCGAGCTATTTCCGACAAACAGGATCTTTTTTTGGATATTCTCCTTTATCTCCTCGTCGTATTCGACGTTTAGCTCGTCGTTTTCTCTGTCGAGCGTTGCCCACATTGGATAAATGAGCGACATCGTTGCATTATAGAGCATTGCGCCCTCCATTGCACGATCGAGCAATGCGGCAAGCTCGGGCTCGCTTTCGCGACCAAAGCATGCAAGAAATCCGCGAGGCGGTATTGTGACAGTCATCTGAGGGCTTCCGTATATTCTGTTGCCCGGATCTACAAGATTGCCGCCGCCTTCAAAAACACGACCGTCGCTATCAAAAGAAAGAAGCGCAGAATAGCGAAAATCATATATTTTTGTGTCAAGCGTCAACGACTCATCGCTATCGTTCGTGAACACGTGAAGTCGATGGTCAGGTTTTTCGTTATAGCCGTATATTTTAAACTTCATAATTATTCTCCTATATACGAACAGGCGCGTTTTCACGCACCTGTTTTTTCGTTACTTTTGGTTTTGTTCTATTTTATCAAAATACTCTTTAAACGCTTGAATAGTCGACATCGTACCTTCATCAAGACGGAGGTAGTTCGTTATACAATTCTTTCCGTCAACGGTTGCATAGTCGTTAGCTGAGAACCAGACTGCCGCTTTGATATTCTTACAGAATGCATTTTCGGGAGCTTGGTTATTCTCGAAGCATTTGAACATATCCTTTACCCATTGAGTCTGTTTCGCTACGTTACGCGCGAGTTGTCTGTTGACGTAACCACCGATACCCCAGTCGTATTCCTTCTCGCCGCCTGCTCCGCACGCAAACTCACCAATTATCCACGGGAAGTTATCAAAGTAGGGCGTTGAATTGTTATAAACATAAGTATATTTTGATTTGAAGGATTCGGGGTTAGAGCCGTTGTTCATCTCATAGTTGGTTATACCGTACATTTGAACGTAATCAGAGCCGGGCCAATAGTTGAGATGCTCACTCCAGTCGGAATAAGGACAAGTCGTTGCGATCGGGTTGAATATCCAGATACAGTTATCAACGCCTTCTTCTTGGAAGATATCGTACATACGTTGCCAACACATGATAAAGATATCGGGATCGAGGAAAGTATGGATGCCCGAGTAACTCGTCCAGTCGGTATTCATCTCGTTATTAAGACGGAAAAGGATCGGCTTTCCATATTCCTTGAGCGCTTTTGCGAGTTTTCTGAAATGGTTATCGTAGTTACCTCTGAGTATATCAAACATCGGTGTCTCACCCATTGCGTTATTACTGCGAGTGAACTGATAGGTGAGGTTGAGAACGGGTTTTCCGTTAAATCCATTACCGCCTGCGTATTTCTCGGCACGATCCTTCGTTGTTTCGCCGCCGTCGAGGTTGATGTCGAAGAAGTTGTCTTTGTCGTAATATCCGAGATGGAGATACGTCATATAGATCTCGGGTGTATGGTCCATTGCTTCCTCGCTCCAAAGCCAATCGGCATACTCACCACCGTGGCCTTGGGGGAATGCACCCCAATCAACTGTCGTTTGGTTCATCAATTTGTCGTAATACGCTCTCGTTTCGGCTGACCAATTTTCAGGTATCTTGAGTTCGTATGCGCCAACCACGTTCTTCGCTTCGCCTTGACGCTCGATCTCACGAAAGCTCTTGACGATCTCTTTGAATTGATCATCGGATTTTTCTTTGGACTTCATTACCAAAAGGTAGAACTCAACGTATTCGCCCTCTCTTCTGATAACTGCTATATTATAATAGGGCATCTCGATCTTTCCCGAGAGGCGAATGAACATATTGTATATCGTTACCTCATATCCTTCGAGAAGGTCGGTATAAGTTTCAACAGGGCCTGTGCGGCTCAATTTATTAGCGTTAAGAAAATCAACGCTGTCGATATGGCGTGTGAGCCATTCGGTGCGATATATATTCCAGCCGTTTTCGTTGTTGCCATAGGGGTTTTGGTCTTCCATTGTAACGGTGAGAACGGAAGAGCCGTTTTTATATTTGCATCGGAAGTCGCTGATCGAAAAATCTGCGGTAACATCGCTTCCGGGGAACGAAAGCATATAGCCATCGGCGTGGTTAACTATTCTCGCGCCCTCTTTACCTGCAAGCACATATTTTCCGTCGCCGTCAGCGGGTGATTTCGCATAGTCATCTATACGAACGCCATCAAGATAGTATCTTGCATCATAAACGTCCTCGACACTATTTAATCCGATCACACCATCAGCATATTCTTCGTCCCAAATCAACGATGCATTTTTATCGGGTTCAAGTATTTCACTCACGTCGCTGTTCTCACTTTCAACATTTGTTGAGCTATTGCTTTCCGCTTCAACGGGGTCACACGATACCAACATCGGAAGAACCATCAAAACCGCAAGGAAAAGCACAAAAAGTTTTTTTGCCATTTTAAAAAATATCTCCTAATTTATTGTTTTACATCAACGGTTTTTCCGTCGCTGGTCAATTTAACGTTGCCGTCCTTCGTCAAGTATACCTGTGCTTGAACCGAGGCAAGCGCGTTAAGCGTTTCTTGGTCAGCAGGGTTCTTGTCCGAACAACTGATAGAAGCTATCTTCGGAGATACTGCAGCAATAAAGTCGGCTGTGTTATTATTTACAAGTCCGAAATAGGGAACCTTTAAATAATCATATTTTCCGAGATTACCCGATTTGAGCATCTCATACATACGTTCGCTTTGAACTGAAGACGCAAACAACATTTTAACGTCTCCGTGTGTGAGCGACACAACGATGCTCGCATTCTCGTCTTGACGTTGGAGATATCTTTCATATCTTGAGCCCTCAAGCTCAAGAACGACATCGTCAAGCTCAACGGTCATTTTTCCGGAAAGACGTTTTACAACTATATCGGTCTTCTTTATCTCATCCATAAGTTCAGCATAATCAACGTTATCTTTCTCATAATCGGGCATAATAACGTTATCGACCTCAATGCTTCTGATAATTGCGGCAGCACCGCCATAGCAATCACGGTCGTATGTTGAGAGAAGAATATAGTCAAGCTTCGAAATTCCCTTTTCTGCAAGGTAATCGAGGATATCTTGGCTATCGTCAACCTCTCCCGTATCAATAAGGAAAGTATGTTTGATCGTTCTAATGAGTATAGCGTCGGCTTTACCGCATTTGAAGTGTCTTACTTTTACTTCGCCTTCTTTTACATATAAACCGTCGTCGCTCTCCTCCGTACTTGCTGTATCTTTTGAAGCGTCGCCGACTGAGGTATCCGTGGGGATTTTCGACTCGTCGGAGCTCGTGTTACACGCAAAAAGCGAAAGCATTAACACGAGACAAAAAACTATTATCATTAATTTTTTCATAGTATGAACGTTCGTAAATTCGAACACCTTTCATAAAATATAATTATAATTGATTTTAACATATTATCTCTTCTCCGTCAAGGTTTTTCGGTTCTTGTCGACAATTTTTCACATAATATTTATTTTGTTATATAAAATCTCGTTATATTTTTCTTCTTTTTACATTATGAGCAACAGCACAAAAAACTGATGGGGCGTCTCGGTGACAGTTCGCCAAAAATTCACGATAACGACTCCGACACTCTTTCTTTAGATAAAAACGGAGTGTGTTGGGACAACATAAAAAACAATAACACACTTGCGTTTTTGCAAGTGTGTTATTATCTCTATTTCATCATCGAGCGAAGGTAATCGATAGCATCGCTAAGACCGCCTATACTGTCGATGAGTCCAAGCTCGACGGCTTCGCTGCCTGTCAATATCGTACCGACATCAGTCGTAAGCTCGTTTGTTGAGCGTATCATATCGCGAAGCTTCCCGGCGGGGATATTTGAATGCGCAGTAATAAAATCGATGATACGTTCTTGCATTTTATCGAAATAGTTATACGTTTGCGGTACACCGATAACGAGTCCGTTTATTCGTACCGGATGAAGCATCATTGTTGCCGATGGAACGGCATACGACTTTTTCGCCGATACGGCGAGCGGAATCCCTATTGAATGACCGCCTCCGAGAACTACCGATACGGTTGGCTTTCGCATTGATGCAATTAACTCTGCGAGTGCCAAACCTGCCTCTACGTCACCGCCTACTGTATTCAAAAGCAATAAAAGCCCGCCTATCTCTTTGCTCTCCTCAACGGCGACGAGCGTTGGAATGAGTTGTTCGTATTTCGTCACCTTGGTTTGCGGAGACGCGCTGTAATGCCCTTCAATATGCCCCGCGATGACGAGCGCATGAATGGCGCCACCCGATGAATTTACTGTTACACCGCCCGTTGTTGCTTCCTCTTGAAGTGTTGATTGCTCTTCTCTTTCTTCGTTACACATGTTCTCTCTCGCTTTTCTTTTTATAATGCCCAACGAAAAGAAAATATATACATTTTCAAAAAAAGACTTGAAATAATTGTGCGTTGTGTTATAATTGTAATGTTCTTTTATTGATACAAGTTTATTTTATGAGGATAAAAAATGAAAAAATTTTTATTGATATTATTAATTGCTATACTTTGCCTTTGCGTTTTCTCTTGTGATTTCAATCAAACGCAAAGCGATACACCGAGTGATTCGGTGAGCGACGTGCAAAATGAACAGTCAAGTGTTTCATCGACCCCATCCGATGACAGCGCAGAAGTGTCTGAACCCGACGAATCTATTCCCGACGAGAGTGAAGATCTTTCGCTTTGGTTTAACGGATTTACCGACAAATATATGCAATCATCGAGCGAGGGAAAGGAATTCGGCACATATTCGAAGGACATAGTGTTCAACGAAAAGCACGGATATGCCATTCAATACCCTTCGTTCGAAAATGATTCTGCCGATGCGGAGATAGAAAACGTTATCGCAACACTCAAAAGCGACTTTGAGGCGTTTGCTTCTTCACTCGACACCCCAACGGTGCTTTGCGTTGATTACACGTCAAGCCAAGGCGCAAGCTACGGAAGCGTTATTTTCAAAATCGAATACGTTAACAAAGAAGAAACTACTTTAAAGCGATTCATTTTAACAAGCTGTTTTGAGAAGGACGGCACTCCTGTAACGACAGATACACTTTTCAGAGAGTCATATCGCGAGATAGTTCGTGACGAGATGCTTTTGGCGTTCTCGAAGGACGAGGAGCTTGCGGCGAAATTTACAGAACACGATATTGCTTCGATCACAAATGAAAGCAACATGCTCTCTGAATTCGTATTATTCGATAGCAGTATTGATTTTCTTTTCCTCAATTCCGACGGTTCTATCGTTGCGATGAACTTGCCGAAAACAGACATCAGAACTGCGTTTGTCAACGTTACTTCGATTCCGAGAAAGCTCGATCCGTCAAAGAAGATGGTCGCGATAACATATGACGATGGTCCTGACAGAGGAATAACGACAAGAATTCTCGATGTTTTGGAACAATACGGTGTTGTTGCAACGTTCTTTGAACTTGGTGAATATATCGAAGGCCGCGAGTCGATACTCAGACGTGAGGTTGCGCTCGGATGCGAAGTCGGAACACATTCTTGGGATCACAAGAATATGCTTAAGCATTCACTCGAGTGTTTGAAAAAAGACAAAGAACAAGTTGACGAGGTGTTTAAAGCAGCGCTCGGATATACACCCACGTTGTTCCGTCCGCCTTACGGTAACGTTAACGATGCCATCGGCGAAATGCACGATATGGCGGTTATCGGTTGGACTCTCGATACACTCGACTGGCAAAAGGTCAGCGAAGGCGGAAGAAAAGACGCCGATGCGCTTTACAACTATTTCGTTGCAAAGCACGAAGCAGGAAAACTCGACGGTCAAGTAGTTTTGATGCACGCGATATACTCTACCACAGCAGAAGCAACGGAGCGCGTTGTTCCCTATCTCTTGGATAAGGGTTATCAACTCGTTACTGTCAGTGAGCTTATTACATACAAGCTTGGAAAAGAAGTGACACCCGGTGTCAGATATTACAGTGGTTATGTTATTCGCGACAACAAGGACTGCGATTGCGACTGATGATTCCCGACGTTGTCCGATCGGACCGAAGACAAACTCGTTCGTTACGTCGTTGAAAAAATAAAAAGAATAAAAACAAGAAAAAATGCTTCTCAATTCAAATTGGGAAGCATATTTCATTTATAAGGAATTTTAAGGTCTTTTTTTAACTTCAACGCCCCTACATTTGTGGGATGACGCTCATTTTCCTCCAAAAATAACTTCGTTTCTCTCGGACTCGTTATTTTGTCATAACGAAGCGACGTCTCGCATAGAGATATAGTAAAAAAAGTTGAAGCGAGTCGGAGGAAGACTTATGACAAACACAAGCATTTATAACGACATCGCCGAGCGTACCGGCGGAGATATTTATATCGGTGTAGTTGGACCTGTCAGAACTGGAAAATCAACGCTCATCAAACGTATAATGGAGCAGATACTTTTGCCCAATATGACAGAAGATTATGATCGAAAACGTGCGCGAGATGAAATGCCGCAATCGGCAGGCGGAAAGACGGTTATGACTACTGAGCCGAAATTCATTCCTGACGAAGCGGTCGAGGTATGCATTAGCGACAGCGCGCGGTTTCGTATGCGTCTCATCGATTGTGTCGGATATATCGTTCCCGATGCGATAGGTCATATTGAAAACGGTGAGGCGCGAATGGTTTCGACACCTTGGTCAAATGAGCTGATTCCATTTGAGGAGGCGGCAGAAATAGGAACGGACAAAGTCGTTCGCGAGCATTCCACCATCGGGCTCGTCGTAACGACTGATGGCACTATCGGAGATATCCCAAGAGAAAGCTACCTTCAAGCTGAGAAACGAGTTATTGAGGAATTGCAAGCTATCAACAAGCCGTTCGTGATCGTGCTGAATTCCGCTGATCCGACAAGAACGGAAAGCATGGAGCTTGCATATGAGCTTGAAAAGAAATACGGTGTACCCGTTGCACTCGTAAACTGTCTAATGCTGACCGAAAACGATATATCGCGAATACTCGAGATGGTGTTGTTTGAGTTCCCGCTAAAAGAATTGCGTTTTTCGCTCCCCTCTTGGATCAGCGTATTGCCAAGCAACCACGCCCTGCTCGAGAGAGTCAACGAGTTGCTCATCAATAACGCAAAGCAAATAAAGAAGGTCGGTGAGGTTCGCGAGGCGTTTGAAAACATCAGCAACGAGGTTATAAGCGCATCGATCACAGACATTTCGCTTGGTGACGGCAGTGCGATCGTCGACGTCACGTTTGCAGAAGGGATGTTTTACGAGGTGTTAAGCGAGATGACGGGTGTCGCTATCGCCGATGAGAAGGACCTCGCAAAAACTTTGACCGAATTTTCGGAGATCAAGCGTAAATATGAAAAGGTAGCCGCTGCTCTCGAAAGTGTCGAGGCGACGGGATATGGCGTTGTTGCGCCAACTATCGACGATCTGAAGCTTGAAGAACCCGAAATAGTAAAGCAAGCAGGTGGTTATGGTGTGAAGTTGAAGGCATCCGCACCGTCGATACATATGATAAAAGCCAACATCGAAACAGAAGTCAACCCGATGGTCGGAACGGCACAACAGTCAGAGGATCTCGTTCGGTTTTTGCTCGACGAGTTCGAGGAAGACCCGAAAAAAATCTGGGGCTCAAATATGTTTGGAAAGTCGCTTTATGACCTTGTCGGCGAAGGCTTAAACACGAAGCTAAGCCATATGCCCGAGGACGTTCAAGTGAAGCTTGCGCGAACGCTTGGCAGAATCATTAACGAAGGAAGCGGCGGACTCATCTGTATATTGCTATGAAAAAAGAAAAAATAATTTCGCCAATAATGACTTTTTGCGACCTACGCGACAAGGAAATCATCAACGTCATTACAGGAAAACGGATGGGGTTTATCAACGACATCGAGCTTGATGCGTCGTGCGGTAGGATAATTCGCATCCTTCTTCCACCGCAAAACAAATATTTTTCTATTTTCTCGTTGAAGGAATGTGTTTCTATTCCGTGGGAAAACATCGAAAAGATCGGCAGCGACACGATACTCGTCAGATATTATGAACCGAATTGTGTTTGTGACACCAAAGATTGTTAACATAAACGGTGTCTGCGATAGAGCAGAATTAAACAGAATAACACTTACCGACAGGAAAAGGACGAAGAATTGCGAAAATTTTTCGTCCTTTTTTCTTGACAAGCACTGCATTTGTAGACACAAATGCGAATGTTAAATTTGTCGATATGCCTCGCGTTGCCACACACCGCTCGGCTCGATATATTTGCCTTACGGCAAATTCGATATATTTTCGCTACGCTCAAATTCGATATGATATAAATCCGCGCTCACGCAGTGA
>JAZRTU010000138.1:0-3103 GCA_045652185.1 Eubacteriales bacterium
CCCGAGGAAGGATACGTTGGTGAAGACAGCTTTACGCTTCTTATCAAGGACGATGTTTGCGAGGCTACAGAGACGGTTATCAAGCTCAATGTTTTGGAAAGCACTGATGCTGTAAGCGAAGCTGAATCCACAACTGATGAGAGTATTTCGCACGATGACGGAAACAACAAATTGGCAACTATAATCGGAGCTATTGTGGGCGGTATTGCTGCGATAGCAGGTGTTGTTTTTCTTGCGATCAAAAAGAGAAAGAAAGGAAACATATAATGGCAAGTAAGGTTTATTTCACTGATATGAGGGCTTTGCCCGGAACGAGCATTACTCAAAAGCTCAAAAAACTCATACATAAGGCAGGAATCGACAATATTGATTTTGAAAACAAATTCGTTGCTATCAAGATACATTTCGGTGAGCCCGGAAATTTAGCGTTTTTGAGGCCTAATTTTGCGAAGGCGGTAGTTGAGGAGATAAAGATGCTCGGTGGAAAGCCGTTTTTGACGGACTGTAGCACACTTTATGTTGGAAGAAGAAAAAATGCGCTTGATCATCTTGATGCGGCGATGGAAAACGGGTTTTCTCCCCTTTCTTGCGGTTGTCAGATCATTATCGGTGACGGACTTAACGGCGCTGATGAGGTTCGCGTACCTGTTGAAAACGGTGTACTCGTTAAAGAAGCGAAGATCGGTACCGCCATTATGGAAGCAGACGTTATAATCTCTTTGAACCACTTCAAAGGACACGAAGGTTCGGGATTCGGCGGTGCTGTTAAAAACCTCGGTATGGGATGCGGTTCGAGAGCGGGAAAAATGGAGCAACACAACAGCGGAAAGCCTGTTGTTGACCAAGAATTATGCATTGGTTGCGGTATATGTGCAAAACAATGCGCTCACGATGCGTTTTCATTTAACGACAAAAAGGCATCTATTGACCACAACAAATGCGTTGGTTGCGGAAGATGTATTGCTACTTGCAAGAAAGAGGCTATCAGCACTGTAGAGGATGCGGCGATGGATGATTTCTGTATGAAGATGGCTGAATATGCGAAGGCTGTTTGTCAAAACAGACCGACGTTCCACATCAATGTTGTTATGGACGTTTCACCATACTGCGATTGTCACGGCGAAAACGACACACCGATCATTCCCGACGTTGGTATGTTTGCATCGTTCGACCCCGTTGCACTCGATATGGCGTGTGTTGATGCTTGCAACAAGATGCCCGTTATCCAAAACAGCATGATAACAGACAACGAAAAGCACGGTCATCATCACGAGGACAGATTCCGCGCAGCAAACCCAAACACCAACTGGAAGGTCACGATGGAGCATTCCGAACGCATCGGGCTCGGAACGATGGAATATGAGCTTATTACAATAAAATAATAGATATTAAAAATCCTTCGGTGAAATTGATCTTACCGAAGGATTTTTTAGTTGATATATTCATTCAGTCTAAAGTTTCGTTTTAAGCCAAGTTGAATATTTTTAAAATAAGAAATGCCAAAGAGAGAAAACCGAGATATACGATCAAATATATAAGCAAAAGAGACATTCCTATTATTACCCAAATGCTTTTCTTTTTTTTATGAACCTCTAATAATCTGAAAAACAAAGACAAGCTCGGCAAGACAATCAAAGAAACAACATCTATTGCTTCGGGTATCATATTAAAAAAGCTCGAGATCGCGCCAATGTTAATTATACTCGATAGTGTTAGCAACATCAAATAGATGGTATTTATAAGCATTATTGTGTTCCATATTGTTTTTTTGGTTGAATACGTTTTTTCTTCGCAAAAATAGATGACCACACACCAAAGGTCAAAGACAGAAAAGATGATCGGAATATTAAACCAAAAGGCTCCGCTCGAATTGCTATTTCGTGATACGATCACTACACCGACTATCGAAATAATGGATATTACAGCGAAAATATAATCTATTATTTTTCTTTTCATAGTATTTATTCCCATCTTTTATCCTTTTTTATTTATTATACATAGAGAAAACAGTATTGTCAACTACAAAGCAAATAACAGATAGCTTCTCGAAGCTATCTGTTACATTTTTAGAGTTTATTGATATCTTTTTCGGTGATGAGGTGATAACCTGCATCCTCGAGAGCTTTTTCCGCTTTGGCGTTATCCTCAACGCGCAATACGACGTATGCATGTTTTTCGGTGCGTGCCATAAATGCATAGAGGTATTCGACATTAATTTCGGCTTTATCAAGCACGCTTAATGCGCCGGACAGTTTCCCAGGGGCATCGCCTATTTTTACGCCGACAACCTCGGTCACGTTGATCAAGAAGCCTTGTTCTATCAAAATTCGTTTCGCGGTTATTTCGTCGTTAACTATCAAGCGGAGAATCCCGAAGTTTTCGGTTTCTGCTATTGAAAGTGCGCGGATATTGATATTATGTGCTGCGAGGATATCAGTTACTGAGACGATCGTTCCTCTTTTATTTTCAACAAAGATCGTTAATTGATTTATTGCCACGGTATTTCTCCTTTCAAAAGCTTATATTAATTTTCGCTTATCTATTACACGAACTGCTTTACCTTCACTTCGTGCAATCGTTTTCGGTGCTACGAGGTGGACCTTCGGGTTGATTCCGAGCATTGTTTTCATTGCGTCTGCGAGTTGTTTCTCTTTCGCGAGGATCTCGCCGACTCTATCAGTGAACTGCTCGGGCGCCATTTCTACGTTTACCTCAAAAGTATCATTATTATTGATTCTATCTACGACGATCTGATAGTTGGGTTGGTAGCCTTCATTCAAAAGAACTGTTTCGATTTGGCTCGGAAACACATTTACTCCACGGATTATCATCATATCATCGGTTCTGCCCATCGGTTTTGCCATTTTTATCAACGTACGGCCGCAAGAGCATTTTTCCCTTGTAAGAACGCATATATCACGAGTACGATAACGCAAGAGCGGGAACGCTTCTTTATCGAGCGAGGTGAAAACAAGCTCACCCTTTTCGCCCTCAGGGAGCACTTCACCTGTATCGGGATCGATTATCTCGGCAAGGAAGTGATCCTCGTTGATATGCATTCCTTTTTGTTCACTACATTCAAAAGCGACACCGGGGCCTGTTG
>JAZRTU010000139.1:0-10273 GCA_045652185.1 Eubacteriales bacterium
ACCCGCACAACCTTTGAAAAGGTTGACGAAACTTTTAATCCCTTGGCGTTGTAGCCGTTTCGACACTCGAACCGCTTCACAACACAGCGTTTCGTTGCTTGACAACTGTTAATAAAAGTTATATAATATCCAAAAAGTGCCGGAGGGTTGTATGAAAGAGGTTTTATTAACGTCAGTCGGAGTCGGTGGCGCTACGGTGTTCGGTGCGATCATCGGGTTCGCGTTCAAAAAGATTTCTCATAAATTTTCTGATATCATCTTATCGTTCGCCGCAGGCGTTATGCTCGCTGCCGCTGTGCTCGGACTTGTTTTGCCGTCGTTGGAGTATGGCGGAAAATTCGGGCTCGTCTGGACCGTTGGCGGTATATTCGTCGGCGCATATTGCCTCAACCTCATCGATAAACTCGTTCCTCACTTGCATAAGCTCGCAGGGAACGAAACGGGTGAGCATAAAGATTCGTCTATTAATAAGGTGCTGTTGTTCGTGCTCGCTATCGCTATCCATAACCTTCCCGAAGGGATCGCCGCAGGTGTCGGGTTCGGCTCGGGCGATACTTCTCAAGCTATTATGATCGCAGGCGGTATTGCGCTCCAAAATATCCCCGAAGGGATGGTCATCATCGGCCCTATGCTCGCCGCCGGCGTTAAACCAAAGAAAACCTTCTTTATCGCGTTGATGACAGGTCTCGTTGAGGTGCTCGGTACTTTCGTCGGTTACTTCGCCGTTAGCGTCGCTTCGTTTATACTCCCGTTTGCGCTTGCGTTCGCCGCAGGTACGATGCTATACGTTATCAGCGACGAGATGATCCCCGAAACCCACGCGCACGGAAGTGAGCGCGGCGCTACCTATGCGCTGCTCGTCGGGTTCTGCGTTATGCTCGTGTCCGACGTTTTGCTCGGTTAAAACGTATTCTATTTGCCCCGATCTTTGTCGGGGCTTTTATTTTGCTTGTCGATATTTGTAAAATTGTTGACAAGCGTTGTTTGTTAGTGGTACAATTAAATATATCGTTTAATTTTGTTTGGGAGGGTTTTGTATGAGCGTATTTCTCAGTTGGGCAGGTCCTGACCGTGACGTTAAAAACGTTATCACACAAAAATTGCGTGATGCTAAAATCGATTATTGGGATTCCGATGAAAAATGTGTAAGTAATTTTTCCGATGAATGTATCGCCGCGATCCACGACAGCAAGGTGTTTGTCGTTATTATCAGCGAAGCATCTATGAGCTCCGGTTCTTATGTTAAAAGCGAGGTCATCGAAGCTCGTAAAATGGAGAACGAGGGCAAATTGAACATCCTCATCTATAAGATCACCGATGCTCCGCTTACAAATGAGTTCTCAATGCAGTTAAACCACGTTTCCGATGCAAACAATGTTGCACGTATCTATAAGCTCGGAAAAGAAGGCGGGATAGATTCTTTAATGAAAAGAATCAAATATCTCTTGAAGTGTCGCGCTGAGGGTAACCCCGAGAAGCCGTATGACGTTCTTGTGCCGAAACTTTTCGGCGTGGGCGTTAATGCAACCGGTTATTTTGTTCCCGAAAGCAGAAACGAGATGCTGGCTCGTGTTGACGAGGCGTTTTCTGAGTCGAACGTTATTATTTTGAGCAAGCTTTTCGGGTTTGGGAAGAAAAGCCTTATCAGAAAACATGTGCAATTAAATAAATACTCGTCTGCGGTCGAGGTACAAGGGCTCGGCGCTGATCTATATGACTTTTTCTTGAATAACCTGCAATTTACGAACATAAACGAGGCTGTTTTTGAGAAAAAAGACGAGCATGCCGTTATACAAACAAAATTTGAGTTTCTCAAAAAGCTCGATGAAAACCATTTTATTATAATTTCCGACGTAAACATCGAGGATTCTTGCGATGAATTTATCGTTGAGCTTTTGAAGGAGCTGAGATGTAGGCTCGTTTTCGTTACACATACATCGGGCGATGCATATCGCGACCATTTCCCTGTTATCGACGTCGAGAGAATGGAATCGAAATATTTATTGGAGCTGTTTTTCCATTATTACGACCGTGATTCCGATTTGGACCACGAGCCGCTTGTTCCTGCGCTCGAGCAGTTTTTCGATAGCATTGGCGGTCACACGAAAACGGTCGAGATCGCCGCTTCCGTTCTTTCAAAGGAGATGCGCGCCGATCCCGACGAGCTTATTGCTTATTTGGAAACGGGTACGAACGATAACAGAGCGTTGACCGACCGTATTTTTGCGAAGCTTTCAAGTCTCATTACTTTGGAAAACTTCCAACCCGACGTTTTGAAAACACTTATTTTAATATCTGTTATCGCCGATCCGTCCGTTGAAATATCCGAGCTTTATAATATGATGCATTTGTGCGGTATAAATGACCGCAGTGCAATAACGGAGCTTGATAACCACAGATGGATAACCTATACTTCGTATAACCGCTCTGTTTTCATTGAGCCTATTATCGCGCAGATATGTATCTCAACGCGACTCGAGGATTATTCCGTTCCGACCGTCGTGTTCCAACAGTTTGCCGATCAGTATAATAATATTGCTTCAAGGGATATTATAACCATTCGTCATTACTTTATGAAACTTGAACGATTTTTCCGCTTGCTTGGGCTTGATGAAACAGCGGAGCTCGTTAAGGTGTATGTGACGGAATGTGGCAATAACCCCGATATTGAAAAAACAGAAAAAGCTTGCGATCGTTTTGATTCGTGGTTCGACGAAATACGAAGCGGCTTCGGTGAAGAGCTCTCGGAAAGAGAAACTTTTATTTTGAAGACATCGGTTTGGGCGAAAGCAGAAATTTTCCCCATTATAAAAATGAGAGGAATACTTCCGCTTGTTTATAACTTAAGGACGCCGCAATCGTTTTCGATCAATAACATCAGAGAGGAAGTTATAAATCAAATATATGATATTGCCGATGAGGATCATACCATCGAGATGATCGACAAGGTTTTTGGGGATCTTGATGAGGATGATGATCAAATTATGTTGTTATGTAACGATATTTTGGTTAGCTTTTCTGATCGAAATATTAATAAGTTAAGCAAGCAGTTCGAAACGCTTCTCGATTTTATCCAATCGTCGGACGAAATACAAGAAAATCCCAACGCAGCGGATAAGGTATTGATAATTGCGAAGTTGCTCGCGATATCGCTCGACAATACGGGCGCATATCAAGTTGCCATTTCACTTTTCGAAAAGATCATCACATTGAATTGGCCGACCTATCATATGCATCAGCTTCTTTTGTTGTATGCGACGCTTCTTTTCAAAAATAATGCGGACGACGAGGACGTATTGGAGATCATGATGGCGGCGGACGAGCTGCTCGAAGAGATACTTGGTGATAAAACCTTATCGATCGAAACTCGCGAAAATGTGAAGATCGAGCACATTTTGAAATATTCGATGTTTTTGGCATCTAACGGAAAAGTTGAAGAGGCGCTCGAAAGGTTCGACGAGATCAATGATTTGAACGTTAGCAGCTTGCCCGCCGTAGTTATCGATTTGTTTAGCGTCATTAATGATCATCTTATGTTGCAAAAGAGAAATGACGAGGCAATAGAAGTTATTACCGAATATGAAACTATAATCAATTCGTGTCTTGAGATCGAGGGCTTGAGCGAAAAACATAAAGAGAAAGCAGAATCTCTTCTTTCGTTAAAAGAGATGTATACCGAGAGTGGCGCAGCGCAGATCACTACAGGCGGAATCGTTAAAAACACGAGCTATTACGAAAAATATTCATTTGGTAAGAAGAATAACCTCATAACGATGATGGCGTATAAGCGCGTTGCGAACGACGTCAAAAAATATGATTTCTCGAAATATGAGGAGCATGATTTTGCCGAGCATACCAAAAAGCTTCGTGAACGCGCGGCAGCGGGTGAGCCGAAAATGAAGCTTGCGGCAGAAGCGTTTGCGCTCGTGAGCGAGGTCGGATACAGAGTGCTCGGATATCGCCATCATTACGTTCAATATCTCGGTGCGGCAGTGATGCTCGATTCGAAGATAGCGGAAATACTAAACGGCGAGGGAAAAACGTATACTATCGCTCTGGTCGCTTACGTTAATAGCCTGTATAGCGACAAAACGTTTGTTGTCGATGATTCAATGTATCTTACAGAGCGAAACTACAAATGGATGCGAGGTATTTATAAGATCCTCGGCTTAGAGGTCGGACATATACAACGTGATAACGCGCAAAACCTTTTTGCGCTAAGCGGAACGGAGGATATAATTTATTCTGATGTTGTTTCTTTAGGCTTTAATATACTTGCAAGAGATGCAATTTTTAATTCAAGCCATAAAATAGATCTCTCACGTTGCAGCGTTATTATTGACGAGGCGGACTCCCTCCTTATCGAGCAAGCGGTGAACTCTATTGCGTTAAGATCGCCGTCGGAATCACGTTCATTTTCCTATGCGTTAAGATGCAAAAGTGTGTATAATTTTGCATCGAAAATTAAAGATGACGAAAGATATTATTCAAAAAAACAAGGAGCGATCGAGTTCAAGCGCGAGGTATATCCGTTGATAGAGGATCATTTTGGAATCAATTGCGAAGATCTTGCATTGACAGATTCGCTTATGAAGTTTGAAGCATTGATCAAACGCGCGCTTTACACGTTTGAATACGTTAAGGACGAGGATTATTTTATTAAAGGGGATTCCATTTTTGAAGAAGATCGTTTTAACGGTTCAATGAGGCGTGTGATGGGCGAAAGAGGATATTTCCTCGCCTTGATAAACGGAATTAATACGAAAACATATGAATCCGAGCTTCATGAGCAGGATAAATATTCAGATATGATCTATATACATGGGCTTTTGACTCGTTTCAAAACGATCTGCGGTACGTCTGCGACGGCTTGCAGCTTTGCAAAGGAGTTCAAAAGTGTATATGGACTTGACGTTATAGCCGTACCTCCCGTGCTTCCCGTTTGCAGAGAGGACAAAACAGTAACTCTGTTTTGGAAAAAGCAATATAAGGATGAAGCGATCGTTGATATGGTCGCCGAAAAGCACGAAAATCATCAACCCGTTTTGCTCGTTGTAAACACTATCCGCGATTCACTTTATTATTCAAGACTGTTGAGCGAACGCGGAATCGAGCATAATGTTATGAGCGCGAAAAACTCCGAGCAATCCCCCGAATTGTTGGCAACCGCAGGTATGCTTGACAGTGTTTTGATAGCAACACAATGCGCAAATCGTGGGGTTGATATCAAGCTTGGCGGCGACAGCGAAAGAATGGCACGTTTCGAGCTTATCGAGCAGGGCTTTGATATTCACAGTATTGACGATATTCTATATACCTATCCGACGAAGGATATGTTGGAAAATGAGATGTATCGGAAATATTGCGCTGTTCTCGAGAAAAACCGTGCGCTTGTCGCGGTAAATCGCAAAAAGGTTCTCGAAAAAGGCGGACTTTGCGTTATCAGCGCAGAGGCGTATCCCGATATGCGTATTGAACAACAAATACGCGGACGAGCAGGCCGTCAGGGTGCGGTCGGTGAAAGCTATATTTTCGAGAGCTTGGACGACAATTGTTTCAGCAGTATTGCCGATCGTTGCAGATCAGTGGTTATCTGGACAATTAACAAGCTTTTCAAACAAGATGATATCCCCGAACTGATCGATAGTAAAATTCTTGAAAAACAAATTAATAAATTAATTGAAACGCTCCATCATGATAAGTATAAGGGCATAGACAACGCGAAGGAAAAGTCGATTCGTTTGGAGAAAAGCAAAGACAACTTCAAATCTCTTATCGAAGGGATCTCGAACAAGGAATTTGATCTGAACGACCTTATTTCATGCTGGGCATTACAAAAAGACAATCTCGAGGCTGTTGATGATATTTTAAACGGAAGAGAGTGCAGCAAAAAGGCAACAACCGTTAAAATGTTGTATAACTTATATCCGCTCTTGTTCCATATGGGAGTGTATGACGATCTTGCCGATTATCTCTATAATGCCGCAAAAACACATTCCGACAAAAAGGGCTGGAGCGAGGATATTATCTTGGAGATATTCAAAGCGTTATTCTCAAAAAAATATAGCGATCATATAACTTTTATAAACGAGTTTGAGGAGTGTCAAAGATATAACTCGATGAAAAATTCGTCAGAAGTTTTTGAAAAGAGATTTGAAGAGGATATCGAAGAAAAATGGTTAGAGGCGATCGATGCTTTAATAGTTGCGACACCTCGTAATTCGTAATAAAAAAAGCAGAGAAATTCTTCTCTGCTTTTTTTATGGATAGTCATATCCGCCGCGCGTTCCGTCGCCGCGGTCGTTGCATTTGCTCAATCGTTTTATCCCTTTATACAGTCCTTTTACCGCGCCGTATTTTTCAACCGCCAATATCATATATTGTGAGCACGATGGTTCAAATCGACATTTTTGCCGTACTTTTGTCGGCGCGAGTCGCTGATACAATTTCACCGTCGATAATATTATCTTCTTCACGTTGAACAGCGAGTACACTCCCGACAATATGAAAAAAACCACTGCTCCCGAGTCGCTGTTTGTCAAAATTGCAAACGCCCACGAGCACAAGGATGCAACAGGAATCGGAGCGATCGCTTTTATCAAAAGCGTCGTCATATTGATCTCGGGATAGTCTAATTTTCGTTCATATCCCGCGCTTCGTGGGTCGGAAGGCGGAAATGATACAAAATTTTTCTTTTTTTTCATCATTCAAACGAAAAAAGGGATTGTTTTACGCAATCCCTTTAAAAAAACAATTACCAGTTTTTATCTTCGTACGGTGTAGATTCAAAGCCTTTGGAGTTGAGCTTTTTAACCATACGGTTAAGAGTTGCTCTCCAAATCTTTTTGAACCACTTTGTTTCGCCGAACCATTTTACGAGTGTGGGGCTGATTGCATAATATGTACGAACGAAAGCTCTGCCGTACCAAGTTTCTGCGAGAGTGTTATCACGGAAGCGACGAAGTGTCCATACTTCAGGGCAATCATAAGAGCCGTAAACTGCAGTTGCAACGTAGCAGCAACCTTTTTTAGCAGGCGCTGCGCCTTGTTGGGCATTGGGGAATTTTGCTTTTATCATTTGTTCAATTTCAGAATCTGTTTGATTGTTATATAAAGCAATTCCACCTGTATTTTTTACATCATAATTCGCGCCATTATCTAACAACAATTTTGCGATTTGTCTTGCTGCAACAACAGACTTACCGGGGTTTGTTCTACATACGTACCATAAAGCAGTGACATTATAATTTGATTTTGCATCAATTTCAGCGCCAACTTCTACCAAGTATT
The DNA here is from genome assembly GCA_045652185.1 of Eubacteriales bacterium. GTDB lineage: Bacteria > Bacillota > Clostridia > Oscillospirales > CAG-382 > UMGS1307. The sequence goes on from JAZRTU010000139.1 coordinate 7,291, forward strand.
TTACTGCTTCATAATCATAATTTGCAGAAGCAACCATCAATAATGTAGTACCTTCATTATCATAATAGTTGATAATAAAATTAAAAGCATCTTTTTCTTCATTATCCAAAGCAGAGTAGTTCATTGCTTGTTTTAAACGTCCTAAAGCGTTTAGCTCGCCTTTGTCTGCAGAACAGATTGCCAAAGCTTCACCTGCATAACCAACGGGTGATTTGGAATTTTTCTTTATATACTCACCAAAATAACCAAGAGCAAAGAGCGGATAACCGTTTTGCAATGTTTCGCGAGCCTTTTCGAGAATTTGTTTTTTGGATAAATCTTTACATTGCACTACAAAAATATTGGTCAATGACTCATAATAAGCGTCAATAACAGAATTTATCATTTTGTAAGTAACGTCCAAGGAATCATTCTCAACAACTTGGTTGCGGTCTACAATGTTACCATAACCATTTTTTGTTACATATTGTTGCAAGTGTGTAGTCGGAACGATCGTGCCGCTTTTCAATCCTTTGATATCGTCCATTATTTCGAACAATAATTTTTTATGATGTTCGTTTGTGTCATCATAGTTATCATCTATTATGGATACACCTTTTATCAATATGTTGAAAACACCTTGTCTCTTGTCTGCTGTTTCTGCTTCCAATAAAGCTGATTTCACACGCGCAAAAGTACTGTAAAAAATAGCTTCAATATTAGTCGGATCGTTTTGCTCGACCATATTATAATATTTTTCGGTTTCTGACCAGTCCTCTTTTTCTTTAGCACGGCGAGCATTGGCAAGATATTTTTCAACAAAAGCAGTGTTATCCACTTTAACTGTACCTTGTACGTCAACTGTTCCTTCGATCATCATTCTTTTTGCTTCTTCAACAGAATACTTCATTCCACAGTTTTGGCAAACAAACGCGCCGTCTTGCTTCATGAGGTCTGTGCCGCCACACATTTCGCAAGTTAATTGTTTCATTAGTCTTTTCCTCCGAGTTTATTTTAATAATTTTACTTTTTTATTTCGTTCTGTTATGAGCGAGCTTAGCTCGTTTATAAGCTCCGTTTTGTTTTCCGAGGTTTTGAGTGCCTCTACTTTTTCGGAGATCTTTTCTTCGAGCTCGCAGAGTGCGTCGTTGCTCATCGGGTCGCTGAATCTTATCTTTTCGGCAAGCTTTATAAGCTCGGCTTTTACTGACATATCTTTTTCGCCATCTGCGATCATTTCAACGTCAACTTGCAATGATCTAATATAGAAAACCTTCGTTTGAACCTTGGTTTCAACATTCGTTACTTTGTCTTTCGCATATTCCGTTCCTATCAAGCACAATATCGAAAGTCCCAAAAGTATTGCGCAAGTCAAAACAACTATCCAATTTTCTATCGTTGGGATAGCCATAAATATTGCAAAGGCAACGAGTTGAAGCACAAGATAGATCGATCCGACGGAGATCGTTGAAACTCCGAGGATCTTGCTTTTCGGTGAGTTATCTTTTTTAAACGCAACGCTCCAAACGCCTATTTGCACGAGAAACGCAACTGTCGTGAATGCATACGCCGTCCAAAACGCCGATGTTTTTTCAACGGGTATCACAAAAGCTGCAACGTTGAAAAGCACGAGTGAAACGAGCAACGCTATATATGCTAAGTTTTTATTCTTTTTCATTGGATCACCTCGCGCTTTGTTCCGCATTTCGGGCAGAATTTACCGGGTTTGATAAATCTGAAGCCACATTTCGAGCAAACGTTGGGGTCTGCCTGCGGTGCGCCGCATTCTTCGCAAAATGCTGCGCCGGGGGTTAATTGTGCGCCGCATTCTTCGCAGAATGCATTGGGCGTTTCTGTCGCTGTCGGTTGAGTTGTTATACCCGCAAACGCATCGGATACTGCGCCGCCTACCATACCGCCAACTGTAGTTCCGACGCCTGCCATCATACCGAGACCGATTCCCATATTGGTGAATTGACCTGCACCTTCGTTTTGCGCGGCGTGCGAAGCAACATCAAATCCTCGTTCTTGTTGATATGTATAGCCTTCCGTTGCACGTTTTTGGGCGAGTGCTTGAGATTCTATGATCGTCTTTTTCGCTTCCGTTTGCGCATAGATAACGTCGGTTTCCTGCTTTAGCCTCGCTTCGGCGATATCGGCATATTGACGGAAATGTAATTCTTTGAATCTTTCGTATTGCGATTCTCCGTCGGGCTTAACTATTCTCGTTACAAAGAAGCGGTTGAGCTTAACGCCGTATTCTTCAAAATCGCCGATCAAACGAGACATAATGTCGCTTGAGAACTCCTCGAGCTTTTCGTCGATCTCGAAGATATTGACTTTGCTCGCTTTCATCTCTTGTGCGATATAAGTTTTCACTCTCGTCATCAAGAACGAACGGAAGAACGTTGTCAGCTGTTCTCTGTTGAGCACTGTTTCCGTACCAACGAGATTTATGAGCAATTTTCGTGAATCCGAAACGCTGAGCGACATTTCACCCGATGCTCCGATGGAAAGCGGGAATTTATAGGTGGGTTCAATATATTGAACACGACTGTCCGTTCCCCATTTTATCGCCATCTGCTCGGTTTTATTGATAAAATATACCTCGCAATGGAACGGAGTTTCGCCGCCTGTGGGTATATTTATAAATCTTCTTAAAATCGGGAGATTTTGTGTTTCAAGTGTATGACGTCCTGCACCGAAAAGATCAAGAGCTTGACCGTTCAAAAACAAGATCGCTTCTTGGCTTTCGTGAACTATCAGTTGCGAAGAAGTATTAAAGTCCTCGCAAGGATGTTTCCAAACAAATGTACTGTTGTCGCCCTCATATTTTATAATATCGGCAATGCGTGGCATCAGACCACCTCCTCTGATTTCATGCGTTTACAACATAATCTATATTATGTTGTAAAACCAATCATAAAAAAGGTTTATTTTTTGAAAAAAACCTTGCTTTTTGGAATAATATGTTATATACTTAAAAAAATACTTAATAATTTTG
>JAZRTU010000140.1:0-4227 GCA_045652185.1 Eubacteriales bacterium
ATTAAGGATGGTAGCAGCAGTTGTAGCAACTTTACCCAAAGTCTTGCCGCTTGCATCAATAATGTACCACTTGCGTTCAAGTGTCTCTTTTTTTGCCATAAATGTGGACATTATAAGTTCCTCCAATAAATTCTAGTCATTTTTTCGTGCTTGGTTAGTATATACGATTCCCATTAATTTGTCAAGTACTTTTTCGAAAAAAATTAAAAAAATTTTCGTTTTCCTCGCTTTTCCCTCGATTTCCTCGTTTTTCCTCTCGTTTTCTCAAATTCAAACTGAAGAAATATCGGAAATATATCGCTACCTCTCATTGACAAATACCCCCGAGGGGTATATAATCCGAATATACAGTATATTCGGAGTCAAAAATGGAAAATAAATGTGAATGTCAAAAAACGAAAAAGAGAAGTGAAAACGAATACACAAGCCTCATAAATCGCCTGAATCGCATCGAAGGGCAGGTGCGCGGTGTAAAGAAAATGGTAGAAACAGACGCATATTGCACCGATATCCTCGTCCAAGTCAGCGCGATCACTGCCGCATTGAATGCGTTTAACCGTGAGCTGTTGGCGAACCATATAAAGACTTGCGTCGCCGATGATATACGCAAAGGCAACGACGAGACGATCGATGAGCTTGTAACGACACTCTCTCGCTTGATGAAATAAAGGTGAAATATGGAACAATATAACGTAACGGGAATGACCTGCGCCGCTTGTAGCGCAAGAGTCGAAAAAGCAGTATCCTCGCTTAGCGGAGTCGAAAGCTGCTCGGTCAACCTTTTGATGAACTCAATGACCGTGTCGGGTAACGTCACCGCTGAGGCTGTAATTACAGCCGTCGAAAAAGCGGGCTACGGCGCCTCACTCAAAAACGGTAATAATATAAAAAAGGAAGAAAATAATACCTTGAAGGATACGGAAACACCGATACTCGTTCGTCGCCTTTTGACGTCGGTCGGGTTTCTTATCGTGCTGATGTACTTCTCAATGGGTCAAATGATCTCGCTTCCGCTACCGCCGTTTTTTGACGGCAACCCGATCGCGATCGCTCTCGTCCAAATGCTGCTTTCTCTCGCAGTAATGATAATTAACAAAAAATTCTTCATAAACGGCGCAAAGGGCATCATCCATCGCTCGCCGAATATGGATACCCTCGTCTCGCTCGGCTCTGCGGCGGCATTTGTTTATAGCACAGCGATGACGTTCGCGATGACAGCATCCACCCACCCTGAGCATTATCTCCACGAGCTCTATTTCGAGTCAGCCGCGATGATACTCGCATTGATAACCGTCGGAAAGATGCTCGAAGCTCGTTCAAAAGGGAAGACCACGAACGCTCTGAAGAGCCTGATGAATCTTTCTCCGAAAACGGCAACCCTGCTTCGCGATGGCAAAGAGGTCGTCGTCCCGATTGAAGAGGTCAAAAAGGGTGACGTATTTATCGTAAAAACAGGCGAAACTATCCCGACTGATGCAGTAGTCCTCGAGGGAAGCGCAAGCATTAACGAGGCATCTCTCACAGGCGAAAGCCTCCCTGTCGAAAAAGAGGTCGGATCAAACGTCTATTCTGCAACGCTTAATACCTCGGGATATATCAAATGTGAAGCAACTCGAGTCGGCGAGGATACCTCGCTTTCCGCAATAATAAAAATGGTCAGCGATGCTGCCGCAACGAAAGCACCGATAGCAAAAATAGCCGATAAAGTGTCGGGAGTTTTCGTACCGATAGTAATAGCGATAGCATTAGTAACGTTTACCACGTGGTTGCTCCTCGGTGAAGACGTAGGTGTCGCGCTTGCAAGAGCAATTTCGGTCCTTGTAATAAGCTGTCCGTGTTCGCTTGGACTTGCAACACCGGTTGCGATCATGGTCGGAAACGGCATAGGTGCGAAAAACGGAATACTTTTTAAAACTTCTGCCGCACTTGAAGCAATGGCAAAAACAGATATCGTAGTGCTCGACAAAACGGGAACGATAACAACAGGGAACCCGACGGTTACCGATGTTGTTGCAGAAAAGGGAATAAATGAGACATATCTTCTCGAACGAGCATATTCACTCGAGAAAAAGAGCGAACATCCGCTCGCGAAAGCAGTCGTAAAATATGCCGAGGAAAAAAACTTGGCGATTTACGATACAAGTGACTTCAAAACACATGCGGGCGGTGGTGTTGAAGCGATGTACGATGGAAAAACACTCGTCGGCGGTAATAAAAAGTTCGTTTCAAAATATACCGAACTAAAAAGCGAGACCGAGTATATTTGGGAAAAATTCGCTTTCGAAGGCAAAACACCTCTTCTTTTTGTCGAGAACGGTGAATACATCGGATGTATCGCTGTTGCCGATGAGCTGAAAAGCGATAGTGTGGATGCAGTTCGTCAAATGAAAAAAATGGGACTCCGCGTTGTAATGCTCACGGGTGATAACGAGCGTACCGCAAAAGCGATCGGGAAACGTGCTGAGATAGAAGAAATAATATCCGACGTTTTGCCGAGTGGAAAAGAAAAGGAGCTTCGCCGCCTTGAAAAAGAAGGGAAAACCGTAATGGTCGGCGACGGTATCAACGATGCCCCCGCATTAACTCGTGCTGATATCGGTGTTGCGATAGGTGCGGGTACCGACGTCGCCATCGATGCCGCCGACGTTGTCTTGATGAAAAATTCACTAAAAGACGTCCCCGCCGCAATTCGCCTCAGTAGAAAAACATTGAAAAACATTCGCGAAAATCTGTTTTGGGCGTTCATCTATAATACAATAGGCATCCCACTCGCCGCAGGAGCGTTCATCTCGCTTTTTGGCTGGGAGTTTGACCCAATGTTCGGCGCATTGGCAATGAGCCTATCGAGCTTCTGCGTTGTCACAAATGCGCTCCGACTAAACCTTTTCAAAATATATAATGATAAACACGATAAACCAAAAAAGCATAAAACGAAAGGAAAAAAGAATATGGAAAAAACAATGGTAATCGAAGGAATGATGTGCATGCATTGCTCAGGCAGAGTAAAGAAAACTCTCGAAGCTCTCGACGGAGTAGCATCAGCTGACGTAAGCCACGAAAAAGGAACTGCGGTAGTAACGCTCGAGAAGGATGTCTCGAACGATACACTCAAGACCGCAGTGGAAGACCAAGGTTATAAGGTTGTGTCTGTAAAATAAAAAGTATAGAATAATAACAGAAGTCGGCAGAGATATTGCGTCCCTGCCGATTTTATGTTATAATAAGAAAAAATAATGCATTTTATAATCAATCGAGGTATGAGATGTTCAAAAACAAAAACGACGGCAGAAACAATATATGCGGTGATAACATTCGTAAGCTCAGACTGTCTTATCCCACAAAGCTATCTCAAAGAGGTCTCGCGGATAAAATGCAGTTAATAGGTATTGACCTTGATAAAAATGCTATCCAAAGAATTGAGAGTGGAAAAAGATTTGTTACAGATATCGAGTTGAAGGGCTTTTCGGAAATATTTGAAGTAACACTCGATAAACTCATTTAAATAACCTATAATTAAAAAAATATAATCAGGATAGAGTTATTTGCACTCTGTCCTGATTTTTTGTTTGGATTTATTTATTTTTCTCTAAAAATCCTTCAAGGTCGATCTCGTGCCCGTATTTTATCGATGCGCGCTTGTCTTTTTCGATGATGACCTTAGAGATGTCAATATCGTGAACTGCCGCAATAGCCACAACGTAGTGTATCATATCAGCCAGCTCTTCGCCGAGCTCGGAAAGTAATACTTCGTCGCTCTTGTCGGCGTTTTTGCACCCGCTTCGCTTGTTTAGTATCTCCGCAACCTCTCCAAGCTCCTCAACGAGCTTCATAAAAAGTCCGCTGTCATTCGTCCCGATACCGTAATGCCCTTGAAGATATTTTTCCAATTTTTCTATCGATAATTCCATAATAATGACTCCAAGCTTTTCTTGGCATTATTATATCACAATAGCCAATACTGATGCAATACTGTATTCTATAAATATTTTCGAATATCTACGGCAAATTGCCCCTCAAGGTTGATGAGCTTTTTCGCGATGTCCTTCGAATATTCCTCCGCCGCCTCGTATTTGTTGAGGTATCTTGAAAGCGATTTGACACCCATATTACAGCCGTCAGTCATAAGGTCTGCAATAGTCTCGTCGCTCTCGTTCAGCGTCAGCATCGTGTTCGTCTTTATCCAGCTCATAAGTCGGATCGTAGCCATGTCGTTCTGTGAGCCAAGGA
>JAZRTU010000141.1:0-5319 GCA_045652185.1 Eubacteriales bacterium
CGCACAAAATAACACCCTTGTTTGAAAGCAACAAGGGTGTCTCCTCGAAAAAATAATTAAAAAATCTTTGAAGGGTTTCCAAAGGGAAATCTTTCTATAGAAAGTTTCCCTTTGGTCGCCGAAGGCATAATAAATAAACAGATCAAATCTCAAACATAACCGATTGATATGGGAGCAGTGTCAAAACGCCGTTTTCGATCGTGTATTCGTCATGGCTTGAAAGGATGAGCGCTTTAACATCGAACGGAAGCTTTATCTTGCGTTTTTTGTCGGAGAACGAGCAGATCACAGCGATCTTCTTCTCGCCTGTGCGTGTGTATGCGATAAGCTTGTCGTATTGCTTCAGTGTCGGCGCGAAAACACCGTCTTGGATGCTGGAGGCGTATTCGCTCTTTGTGCGGATGCGTACCATTTCCTTGTAGAACGCGAGAACACTGTTCGGGTCGTTCGCCTCCGCTTTGGCGTTGACAGTCTTGTAGTCGGGGTGAACGGGAAGCCAAGTTTTAACGCCTGCCGCCGAGAACCCGCCGTTTTCGCTGTCGTCCCACGGGAACGGCACGCGCGCGTTGTCACGCGAGTAGCGGGCAACGAGCTTCATCGCCTCGTCGGGCGCAAGTCCGTCGTTTATCGCGAGCGAGTAGTGGTTCTTCGTCGAAATGTCGTCGATCGGGTCGATGGACGTAAACCCGGGGTTAGTCATACCGAGCTCTTGACCTTGATATATGAACGGAAGTCCGCGAAGGAAGAAGAACATATTTCCGAGCATCATCTGTACCCTCGGACAATGGTCTTTTTCGGGGATGAATTTTTGAATAGCGCGCGGATAATCGTGGTTTTCGAGGAAAACTGAGCCGAAGCCTATCTTTTGGGTGTCGAGCTGTGATGCGTAGAGCGTGTCTCTCCAGCGACGGAAGCTCCATTCACCGGGAGCTTTGCAGGTGTGCCAGCCGTGACCGTAGTTGTAGGGCTCGGAATAGGAAAAATCGAACATCGTCGAGAAATATCCGTCTTTTCCGATGTAGTCAACGAGCTGTTCGTTGGGAACGCCTGCCGCTTCGGCAACAGTCACGCATTGATATTTGTCGAACGTCTTCTCGCGTAGCTCGGTGAGGTAGTCGCCGATGCCGTCGATGTTGCGAGCATATGCAAAGCATCCAACCATTCCGTCGGGGTTGTCGGCAGGTCCGGAGGGAAGCCCTTCCATCTTCTTTATATGTACGATTGCATCAATACGGAACCCGCCCAAGCCCTTTTCAAGCCAGAAGTTCACCATTTCATATAATTTTTCACGTAAAACGGGGTTTTCCCAGTTGAGATCGGGTTGCTTCTTCGAGAAAAGATGCATGTAGTAGCGATCGCCCCCAACGTTTTCCCATGCGCTTCCGCCGAACATCGATCTCCAGTTGTTGGGAGCGCCGTTCTTCGAGTTGACGAACCAGAAATAACTCGCCTCCTCGCTGTTCGGATCGGCGAGGGCTTTTTTGAACCATTCGTGCTCGTCGGAGCAGTGGTTGATAACGAGGTCCATGAGGATCTTGATGCCGCGCTTGTCAGCCTCGCGGATAAGCTCGTCCATATCTTCCATGTTGCCGAAGATCGGGTCGATGTCACGGTAGTCGGAAATGTCGTATCCGCCGTCATCCATCGGTGAACGGTAGACGGGCGAGAGCCAAAGCAGCCCAACACCGAGCTCCGCCAGATAGTCGAGCTTCGAGGTGATGCCCTTGATATCGCCCGTTCCGTCGCCGTTGGCATCACAGAACGAACGAGGATAAACTTGGTATGCGATCTTGTTTTTCCACCAGTTGCGGTCTATATTCATTGTCGTTTTCTCCTTGAAATTGATGGTTAAAGTATATCACATCTGATAGAATAAATCAATAAAACAACCAAAAATGCGAGCGACATATTTCAAAATGACCAAAAAAACAGAGAAATATAGCAAAATAAACGAAAAAATTTAAAGAATATGAACAAAAATTCATATTTTGTTAATAAATTCCTTGACAAACGGACAAGAGTGTGCTAAAGTAAGTACATAAATAATGGGTGCAGTGCCCACCTTTACCTAAAAAGTGATCGTGGGTAACCCAAAAAGAAAGGAAAATAACATAATGAAAAGAAGAATTATTTCTTCCGTTCTCGCACTCGTGATGGTACTTTCTCTTATGATCGTTCCTTCTATCACAGTTAGTGCTGCAGAACCCTCCATAACAGTTAACGTTATCGACGGTACATTTGAGTATGCTGAAGACAAACTCGGCTACCTCATCGACGGCGAAACAGCAGCTGACGCAACAACATTTGACGATGCTCGTTACGTACGCTTCAAAAACACAAGCTTTGATCATGATGCAGTTGTGAACGGCGAAGCTGAACGTGTAAACGGAACAATCGAGTTCGTTTATGACCTCGGCGAAGTTAAAGCTCTCGCAGGCGCAGGCTTGAACTTGTTCATCGACACAAACAGCTTTATCGGCAAACCCGCAGCAGTTCATTTCTACGGCTCCGTTGACGGTGAAAACTGGTATCACATCAGCGCAGGTGGTGACGCTAAAATCGCTGGTAAAGATCCTGAAAAGCCCAATGGTACTGTTAAAGCTGAGCAAGTTGTAGAAAAAGAAGAGTGGATTTATAGAACAGAAAGCACACTTCATACTCCTAAGGCTATCTACAACCTCCAATTCGTAAAAGCAGTTGTTACTGTTAGCGATGGTTGGGTATTTGCTTCTGAATTCTCTGTATTCGTAGTTGACGAACCTGCAGAAGGTTCTGTTGTGAACCCCGAAGGACCTTTCGCATTTAAATATCATACAACAGACAATATCGGTATCCTCACAGCAGAAGATCAACCCGAAGGCGGATTTGACCTCTCTCAAGCAGGCACAAAAACAAAACAACTCATAAAAGCGAAAGCAACAGATATCAAAGGCGTTTATGATATTACATTTAACAAGGTTAACCCGTGGGTAAGCGCTGCGGACAATGGTCATAAAGGTATAATGACTCTTGCTGAAGATGAAATCCTCATCGTTATCTCCGCTACAAACGGTAACCTCGTTCAAGGTGACGGTTCCATCGATATTAAGTCCGCAGCTAAATGGACAGCTCGTGGTCTTACATATGATGCAGACGACGATGGTGTTGGCTCCGGCGACTTCGTATATCTCAATGGTGAAAACCTCTACCTCTACCCCGCAGGACATCCGATTCCTGCATATGAAGTAGCTCCCGGTCGCGTTGGCGAAGTTATCTCCGGCGGTTGCGCATATGAAACATCTCAACTCTTCCGTCAAAACTCTTCTTATGCTTGGGATGATAACTCTCCTGTTTCCTATCCCGACGAAGATGGCGTAACATTGACAGACGGCGTTAAGCTCCCCGCAGAAGATTCTTTCTCAGACGCTGTATGGGCAGGCTTCAACGGCAACGGTACTCCCGACTATAAAGAAAACGGCTATAGCTGGATCAGACTCGATCTCGGCGAAGTTAAAAACATCAGCCTCATCGAGCTTACAGCAGGTACAGCCAAACTCGGTAGCGGTATCAAAGCTGATGGACTTACAGTAGAGTTCCTCGTTTCCGAAGACGGCGAAACATGGACATACCTCGGTAAAGAAAAAGCTGTTGACTCTACAGAAGAGATCACAACAGACATCGCTAAAGCGACAAACGTTTCCGCTCAATACGTAGAAGTACACCTTGTAAAAGGCGGCTGGATGTTCATTTCCGAACTTACAGTTTACGACGTAGCTGCTGAATAATCTATAAATAGATTATAACCTTTCCCCGATTCGCGAGAATCGGGGATTTTTTTGAAAAAGATATATTTTGTCAAGATAAAACAATAATGAGAAAATGACTTGACTAAAAAGATATTTTGAGTTATAATACGAAAGCATTAAATATTTACTCTAAAAGGAGAAAAACAAAATGAAAAAGATTGCATTAGTTCTCGCAGTAGTTTTGATGCTTTCTCTCGTGCTCGTATCTTGCGGTGACACAGAAGAGTCCAAAGCTCCTGCTACATCTGACGTAGTTTCTACAGAAACATCCACAGAAACATCCACAGAAACATCTGACGAGGAATCCACAGAAGTTTCCGAAGAAGAATCCACAGTTATCGAGCCCGCTAAAGTTGGCGAGGTTATCTCTGTTGGTAAGTCCTATACAAGATCTGAGCTTTTCCGTATGGGTGGCGCAGACGTTAACTGGGGTTGGGACGAAAACGCCGGCCACAGCTATCCCGATGAAGATGGCGTAACAATCACAGACGGCGTAAAAGATCCCGGCGATGCTGCATACTCAAACGCAGTATGGACAGGCTTCAACGCTCAAACACCCGACTACATTGAGAACGGCTACAGCTGGATCATCGTTGACCTCGGCGAAAAAACAGACATCAGCCTTATCGAGCTCACAGTAGCAACAAGCGCTCTCGAAAACGGTATCGGCGCATCCAACTTCACAGTTGAGTACTTCGTATCTGATGACGGTGAAAGCTGGACATCTCTCGGCACACAAGTAGCTGTTGACGATCCTGCAGTTAACTTTGTAGACATCGCAAAAGAAACAAACACATCCGGTCAATTTGTAAAAGTACATATGGTACGTGCCGGTTGGATGTTCGTTTCCGAACTCGCTATCTACGACGTAGCAGCTGAATAATCTAAAAAAAGATTAGTTTTCCCCGAGCGTTTAATGCGCGGGGGTGCTAAGGACAGTTATCTTTATCAGAAACGGAATTTGGCACACAAATTCCCTGCTTGTAACAGCATAAGACAAAACTACCCGAAGAAGAGAAATCAAAACTCTTTTTCGGGTAGTTCTTTTTATTTAGTGATATTCTTTGCTGTGCAAAGAGTGATATGATTGCTTACGCAATCGTGATATGAAAACCTTGTGGTTTTCGTGATATTTTATTCGCCTTAAACTGCCGAAGGCAATATCACTCGGCATTAGCCGAATATAACTGCGAAGCAATATCACTCGCCTTTGGCGAATAAAACTGCCCAAGTGTCCTTAGGAACACTTGGGCAATGCGCTCGGGGATTTTTTGTCGGTGGAAAACATAGTAATGTGAGCGTTTTGGGATTTGAAAGGCTTGACTTTTTACCGTGAGGGTGGTAAAATAGTGCATATTAAAATTTTCACTCTAAAAGGAGAAAACAAAATGAAAAAAATCGCATTAGTTCTCGCAGTAGTTTTGATGCTTTCTCTCGTGCTCGTATCTTGCGGTGGCACAGAAGAATCCAAAGCTACATCCGACGTTGTTTCCACAGATACATCCGTAGAAGAATCCACAGAAGTATCCGAGGA
>JAZRTU010000142.1:0-10672 GCA_045652185.1 Eubacteriales bacterium
CATGGCTACGATCCGACTTATAAATATGCGTCGTTGCTCGTAAAAGCTATCATAAAAGCAATGAAGCTCGGTGTTGACCTCAGCAATGAACACGAACTCAATGCTGTATTCGACACAGTAGCCTTCAGAGTAAGATATATCGACGAAACTGCTGAAGAACTTCATGGAACGTGTATCCTTAACCTCGCGAAGATCAAATACGCGAAAGACTGGACACAGATCCGCGGTAGAAGAATCGCAACAGTATTCCAAGACCCGATGACATCACTCAACCCGATCGTAACGATCGGTAAACAGATCTCATCGATCATCCTCAAGCATCAGGAGTGCTCGGAAGTAGAGGCAAGAAAACGTGCGCTCGTATTGATGAAAAAAGTAGGAATTCCGAACGCCGAAAAGCGTTATGACGACTACCCGTTCCAATACTCGGGTGGTATGCGTCAAAGAATCGTTATAGCAATAGCACTCTCATGTCAACCTAAGATCCTTATTTGTGACGAGCCGACAACTGCGCTTGACGTAACGATCCAAGCACAGATCTTGAAGCTCCTCAAAGACCTTCAAAAAGAGTTCAAATACACGATAGTATTTATCACCCACGACCTTGGCGTCGTAGCAAACGTTGCTGACCGTGTTGCGGTATTGTACGCAGGTCAAGTAGTAGAGCTTGGTAACGTAGAAGAAGTATTCTACGATTCACGCCACCCGTACACATGGGCGCTTCTCTCGTCCTTGCCGCAGTTGGCACAAAGAAATACAAAGCTCTATTCGATCTCCGGTACACCTCCGTCCCTCTATAATAAAATAGTAGGCGACGCGTTCGCACCGAGAAACCCCTATTGTTTGAAGATAGATACAATAAAAGAACCTCCGATGTTCAAGATCACCGAAACACACTTTGCGAAAACGTGGTTGCTTGACCCGAGAGCACCGAAGGTAGAAAAACCCGAGATAATCCAAAATATCCACGAGAAAATGCAAGATGCATATAATATATAAAGGAGGAAATGCTTGTGTCAAAGAAAGATAAAAAAATAACCCCGCAATTGCCCGAGCATGGTCCGATCGATAAAACGAACGGAAAAGAGATCCTCCTCTCGCTCAAAAATGTAGATATCACCTTTGGAAAAGGCGATAAATCCGTAAAAGCAGTAAAAAATGCATCATTTGATATCTATAAAGGCGAAACGTTCTCTCTCGTTGGAGAATCAGGTTCAGGTAAAACAACGATCGGTAGAGCGATAATCCGCGTTAACCAATGCGCAGCAGGTGAGATCCAATATAAAGGCGTTCGAATCTCGGGAAAAACAAATCCCCAGCTTGAGCGCGAAGTAATAAGAAATATCCAAATGGTATTCCAAGATCCCGCTGCATCGCTCAACGAACGTGCAACTGTAGATTATATCGTATCTGAAGGACTCTATAACTTCCATCTCTTCGAGAATGAGCAAGATCGTGTCCAAAAGGTAGAGGATATAATTAACGCCGTTGGTCTTCTCCCCGAACACTTGACTCGTTACCCCCACGAATTCTCGGGTGGTCAACGTCAAAGAATCGGTCTTGCAAGAGCAATGGTAATGGAGCCCGAATTCGTTATCGCAGACGAGCCTATCTCTGCTCTCGACGTGTCGATTCGTGCCCAAGTTCTTAACCTCTTGAAGAAATTCCAAAAGGAAAGAAATATAACCTATCTCTTCATCGCACACGACCTTTCTATCGTAAGATTTATCTCCGATAGAATCGGCGTAATCTATAAAGGCGATATCGTTGAGGTAGCCGATGCCGAGGAGCTCTTTAACTTCCCGTTGCATCCTTATACAAGATCACTCATCTCCGCTATCCCGATCCCCGACCCGAGACTCGAGAAGAGCAAAGTATTGTTCACCTACGATCCGTCAGTCCATGATTATAGCGAAGACAAACCCGAACTCGTGTGTATCGGTAACGATCACTACGTATTCGGTAACAAGAAAGAAATCGAAGAATATCGCGCGATCCGCGAAAAAGGCGAACGCGTGAACTCAGTAACCTTCCGTAAAGAAGGCGAAGAAGAAGCTCCTGTCGAGGAAGACAATATCGAAACGATGATCGACTCGTCGATCCTTGATGCACCCATCCACGATACGGGTAGCAAGCTCTATTCGATTCTTTCATTTCTCCTTCCGATCCCGGGATTTATAGCGGGTTGGATATTTAAAAAGAAGAATTATATCCGTAACTTTAAAGCTTGCCGCAAAGGCGCACTCATCGGTTTGGGTACGTTTGCTACAATATTAGCTTTGTTCGGATTGTTGTTGTTGCTCGCTTCTATATGAGTAATAATAACGAAAGACCGAGAGGTCTGCGTAAACAACAAAAAGTTGAGCTTTCCGAGGATAAGGCGAAATTTCGCTTTGTCCTCGTGATAGTTTTTATAGGGGTAGCAATGCTCGCGTTTGGTATATTTCTATCGGGCTTGTTAAACAAGAGTGAGGGGTGGTATACAATAACCGCCGAAACCGATTATATCAATTGCGGAGCTGATTTTGTTTTCAACTATTATGTTGGAGGCAATGAACAAGATACAACCGCAGAGTATAAAGCCGTCAAAAGCCTCTATGGAGAATTAACCGTAAAAGGCTACCGCCTATTTAACAGATATGACGAATTCGTGGGCGTCAATAACGTATGCTATATCAATAACCATCCAAATGAGATAATTGAGATTGACGAGCAATTATATAAAGCATTCGAAAAAATATTGTCAAACGATAATCGATATCTTTATATGGGCGCACTTCATTCTGAATATAGCGCGTTGTTTTTCGGAAAGGTCGATCCAATTTTCGTTGAAGATAAAGATCCGAGAAAAAACCAAGAATACGCTGAATATTTCAAAAAACTCTCCGACTTTGCAAAGGACGAAACCGCAGTAAAGCTTGAATTGCTCGGCGATAATAAAGTAAAACTCGTCGTCAGTGATGAGTATCTCAATTTCGCTAAAGAAAATGAAATAAGCGTGTTCGTTGATTTTTTCAGAACGAAAAATGCATTTATAATCGATATGTTGGCAGAGAGTCTCAATAAAGCAGGATTTATAAAAGGGAACCTGTCTTCTTGCGAGGGCTATATAAGAAATACCGACAATAGTGGCGAAGAGTATGCACTTAACCTCTTCGATAAGGAAGAAAAAGTTGTCTATAACGTCGCCAAAATAAACTATAATAAAACAATTTCGGTAATACCGTTGCGTTCATATTCGTTGAGCGAAACGGATTCCTATGATTTTCTTTTCTGTACTGATGGAAATGTCATAACTCCATATATCGATATTACCGACGGACTCTATAAAACCGCAACGAGTGACCTCTATGTGTATTCTTCAAATATGGGATGCGCGGATCTGATAATGAAAGCTCTTCCGCTCTATACCTCCGATGAATTTGATGTTGATAAACTGGTTGCGTTGCAGTCGTATGGTATCTATTCAATTTATTTCGATGAGTTCAAAATCAAATCTAATGATCCATCTTTGAACCTCAGCGAAATATATAAAGACGAAAATGTATCGTATATAAAAAATTAAACGTAAAACTCCGCAAACGCGGAGTTTTTCTATTGAAAAAAAGAACGAAAAATGGTAAAATTAAAATAAGTAAATGTTAGAAGGTGAAAAATTGGATTCGCTGATCTTCGCGTTAAATGCAGTAACCCCGATAATCCTCGTAATATCAGTGGGATATCTCCTGAAAAGAATCGGACTAATTACAGGTGATTACGCTAAAAAAACAAATAAACTCGTTTTTCGTTGTTTTCTTCCCATAATGTTGTTTATGAATTTATATAAAACAACCGGGATCAATGAGCTTAGATGGGACTATATAATCTTTGCAGTTGTCGTACTCCTGATAATTTTTGCAATAGCTTTTCCACTCACAATGCTTGCAACGAAACAAAACGGTCGTCGCGGTGCCTTGTTGCAAGCGTGTTTCCGTTCAAATTATGCTTTGCTTGGTATCCCGCTTGCCGAATCATTATATGGTGAACAAGGAGTCGCCGTTGCAACGCTTCTCGGTGCCGCAGTAATACCTGCGCTCAATATACTCGCAGTAATAAGCCTTTCTGTATTCCGCGAGGATGGTAAACGCCCGACCGTAAAGGATATCTTGAAGGGAATAATTAATAACCCACTCATCCAAAGCATCGCAGCAGGACTCGTCGCACTTCTAATAAGAGCGCTTCTGGAAAAATATGATATATCATTTAGAATTTCAGATATAAAACCCGTGTATACACTCCTTGAATATCTCGCACGTCTTGCAACACCGTTGGCACTTTTAATGCTCGGCGCACAGTTTGAGTTTTCCGCAGTAAAAGAACTCAAAAACGAAATAATCCTCGGAACAATAATGAGAACGGTAATAGTCCCGATAATTGGTATCGGTGGCGCATATCTATTCTTCAAAAATGTGTTTACAGGTGCACATTTCGCTGCACTTATCGCAGTCTTCGCAACTCCCGTTTCAGTATCGAGCGTCCCGATGGCGCAAGAAATGAATGGTGATACAACACTTGCAGGTCAGCTTGTAATATGGTCAACACTCGCATCAGCCGTCTCAATATTTATAATAGCATTCCTACTCCGTTATATCGGTGTGTTTGCATAGAAAGGAATATAAAATGAAAGAAATAAAGATATTATCAATCGGAAATAGCTTTTCACAAGATACAATGGAGCATCTCGCGGAAATATTAAAATCACTTGGCTATGAAAAAATAAAACTCGGAAATCTCTATATTGGAGGCTGCTCAATAAATAAGCACCTTGATAATATCGAATCCGAATCAAAAAAATATGAATACTTTACTAATAGCGGTAACGGATGGACTTGTACCCCCGAAACCTCGAGCAATGATGCGGTAAAAAGTGACAATTGGGATTGGATATCGATCCAACCGGGAACAGCAGACGGAAGCCGCGTGACTGATCCCGAATCCTACAAAAACCTCCCGAAGCTTTGTGCGAAAGTAAGAGCATTGGCAAACGAAAACGCAAAACTTGCCTTCACAATGACTTGGTTCGGTGAGCCCGATAACCCACATCCCGAAATGGTCTCCTATAACGGCGATCAATTGAAAATGTATGGTCTCCTTACCGAAATAATCCAAAATACCGTTCTCCCAATGAATTGCGTAGATGTAATTACCCCAATCGGAACAGCAGTCCAAAACGCAAGAACATCATCGCTAAACCCTGTATGTCGCGACGGTTATCACCTCACTTTTGATACAGGACGCTATTTCGCAGGACTTACTTTTGTAAAAGCGCTTCTCGACGAGAATATCGATAATATCGATTATGCTCCCGAAGGCGTAAATGATACAGCGAAGAAAATAGCAATAGAATCAGCAAATAACGCAATAAAAACACCATTTGCAATAACAAACTCCAATTTCTAAATATTATTCCGAAATCGGTGAGGGAAAACAGTATAATTTGCGACTAAAGGATAAGACTATCTTGAAAGGATGAAAAATATGAAAAAACTATTAGTTTTAACTTTGCTTTTTGCAATACTTCTCCCACTGTTTTCTTGTAACGTAAATAATAATACAAGCGAGTCTCCTTATTCGGATGAAAAGATAATAATCAATGAAGTTACCGATCAACAGAAAGTACTGTTGAAAAATCTCGCGGCTGAATGGGATTCGAATAGCACCGTATCAAAAGACAGCGACTTCAGATTAAGACAATACGATTTTGCGTTGAAACTATATAGAGCATTTTCAATTACAAGTGAAAACGAAAACGTAATGTTATCACCGCTTTCGATCCAACTCGCACTTGCAATGGCTGCAAATGGCGCAAAAGGTGAAACAAAAAGCGAAATGGAGAATTTCCTTGGCGGTGTCCCAATAGAACAACTCAATAGTGAATTAAAAAGTTTCGTCACCTCGCTCCCGAGCGCAAATGATTATAAATTAGGAATCTCAAATTCGATATGGATGTGTAAGGATACTGTAGAAGTAAAAGAAAACTTCTTGAACGTTAACACAAATTACTATAACTCCGAGCTCTATACAGAACCCTTCGATGATAGTACGGCTGATAAGATCAATAATTGGGTGAACGAAAAAACAGATGGAATGATCGAAAAGATCGTTGATCAAGTTGATCAGGGACAATTACTCCACCTTATCAATGCAATAGTCTTCGATGCAAAATGGAATACACCAATCGATGTTTATTCAGTAAAAGAAGACGAATTCACAACCATATCCGGCGACAAAAAGAAGGTTGAAATGATGTCAACCGAAGAATACGAGTATATTATCACCGACGATGCCGTTGGTTTTGTAAAACAATATAAAAATAACAAATATAGCTTCATAGGTATTTTGCCCAATGAGAATATTTCAATAAACGATTATATCGCTTCTCTCGATGCATTAAAACTTTGCGATATTCTCGATAATATTCAAAGAGGTCAAGCAGCAATAAAATTTCCAAAATTTGAATGTGAATATTCGTTGCAACTAAAATCTTTGCTCAGCGCAATGGGAATGCCAAAAGCATTCACCGATTCAGCCGACTTTACCGATATGGCAACATCGCCACATGGAAATGTTTCTATCGATTCCGTACTCCATAAAACCTATATATCTGTTGATAACGAGGGAACGCGTGCGGCAGCCGTAACGGACATATATTGTAGAGCGACAGGTATGCCCGTCTATAATCTCACAGCAACCTTTGATCGCCCGTTTGTGTATATGATAATCGAAAATGAAACAAAACTTCCGATCTTCATCGGCACAGTTATGGATATCGGCGAATGAACTGAAATGTTATCCACCTGTCATTAAGGCAGGTGGATTTTTGTTGACAATAGAGCAGTGGTGTGTTAAAATATAATAAATGTATGGAAAAAGAATAGGAATACTAATAATGAAAATATCAACCGAGATCAATTCATCCGCAAGATTTGTCGGCGAAGAAAAAGCAATAGAATATATA
Organism: Eubacteriales bacterium; assembly: GCA_045652185.1. Classification (GTDB taxonomy): domain Bacteria; phylum Bacillota; class Clostridia; order Oscillospirales; family CAG-382; genus UMGS1307. The sequence goes on from JAZRTU010000142.1 coordinate 6,998, forward strand.
GCGAAAGCAGGCTTCGATGCCTTTGACTTCTCAATGTTTGCGATGTGTCGCTACGATTGGGGAAAAGATATTATCTTGCCGAACACCCACGAGCTTGCGGGCGAGAATTATCTCGCTTTTGCAAGAAGATTAAAACAAGTCGGACTCGATAACGGTATCATATGTAATCAGTCCCATGCTCCGTTTCCGTCGAGCAATAAAGATATTCGTTCTTTTTTGAAAAGAGCAATAGAGTGCACCGCCGAAGCAGGTGGCGAAATATGTGTCATCCACCCGAATAATAACGGTTCACCCGAGCAAAATGCAGAAATGTATTTCGAATTGCTCCCTTTTGCGAAATCGTGCGGTGTAAAAATAGCAACTGAAAATATGTGGAATTGGGATAGCACCCTCGGCCACGCAGTATTTGCCGCTTGCGCAACGCCCGAAAGCTTCAACAAACATCTTGATGCAGTAAACGATGACTTTTTCGTCGCTTGCCTCGACATCGGACATGCCGAAATGAAGGGAATGAATACAACATCCCCCGAAATGATCCGCGCCCTCGGTACGAGACTGAAAGCGCTCCATATCCACGATAACGATAAGCTCCACGATTCCCACCAGATTCCGTTTTCAATGAATATCGACTTTGTTGCAGTTGTTAAATCTTTGAAGGAGATAAATTATAACGGATACTTCACCTTGGAATGTGGCGATTACCTCAATAAATTTAATGAAGAAAACGTCCACCTTGGTTTAAAAGATATGGCAAACGCCGTCAAAAAACTGAGTGATATGTATGAAGGCCTCTAAAAATGGAAAAGTTTGAAACGATGCAAGAGCTTCTCAGCTATACGAGAAGAGCAATAGATGACTATAATATGATATCCGAAGGCGATAAAATTGCCGTCGGTGTTTCGGGCGGAAAGGATAGCTTGACGCTGCTTTGCGCATTAAAAGGGCTTCAACGCTTCTATCCAAAAAAATTTGAAATTGTACCAATAGCAATAGATATGGGCTTCGACGGCTGTGACTATACACCCGTCCACGAGCTTTGCGCAAGGCTTGACTTGAAGCTTGAAATAATAAAAACAGAAATAAAAACGGTAGTCTTTGATATCCGAAAGGAGTCCGCCCCGTGTTCGCTTTGCGCAAATATGCGACGAGGCGCGCTCAATGAGTCGGCAAAAAAGCTTGGCTGTAATAAAGTCGCGCTTGGCCACCATTTCGACGACGTAGTGGAAACACTCGTGATGAACCTGTTCAACGAGGGGAGAATAGGCTGCTTCTCTCCTGTAACCTATCTTGATAGAATAGATATAACGGTTCTTCGCCCGTTCATATATGTACCCGAAAAATTTGTCGTTTCGTTCGTCAGAAGAAACAATATCGTTCCGCTCCCAAAACTGTGTAGTGAGGACGGAAACACCGACCGCGAATATTATAAAAACTTAATTGCCACACTTGAGAAAAGAGATAAAGGTGTTAAAATGCGACTTTTTGGCGCACTTGAACGTGCCGAAGTGAATGGATTTACAACACACGAACGCGCAAGAAGAACAAAATCAAATTAGAAAAAGGAAAAGATAAATGAAATTAAAGCGTATATTATCAATAGTTCTTATATTAGCAACTCTGTTGCTGACAATGACAAGCTGCGGACTCGGAGACTATCTCTCCGACATCCTCAACCATCCACAAATAGATTTTAAAGACCTTTCTTATGAGTACGTTAAGATCGAGGACTTCGAAAAAATTGAAAAAGAACTCGATGAAATGATAAATTCTCTTGAAAGGGCATACGACGTCCTCTATAAGCTCGACGAAATGTTTGTTATACTCAATGACACATATAGCGCAGAGGCGATCCTTTCGATAAAAAACAGTATCGACCTCACCGATAAAGAAATTGAGCAAAAATACCTCGAGTGCAGCGAGCTTTCCGTCAATTTGTATGACCGTTGTTCCTTGGCGGCAAATAAAGTTGCAAAATATTGCCCCACCGAAGCAAAACAATATTGGGGTGAGGACGTATATTTAATGTATTCCGAATATACCTCCTATGGCGATCAATACCTCGATAAATACGTTGAGGAGCAAAAACTTATCGGTGAATATAACAATGCTACGAAAAAAGAGTATTCGACCGATTTCAAAGGCGATAAAGTGACCTTTCAAAACTACTATCAGTTCCAAATGACCGACGAGGAGTATGAATCGGTAATGAGTGAGCTCTATCGTCAGTTCAATGAAGAAGTAACACCGATCTATGTGAAATTGATAAAGGTGCGCCGTGAGATAGCAGAGTTGACAGGATCTGAAACAGTTGCCGAATATAATTATCTGAACTACTTCTATCGTGAATATTCAATTGAAGAAGTCGAAAAAACATATTCCGACGTAAAAACCTACCTCGTTCCTCTCTACAAACAGCTAATAGAAAAATCCGAGACACAAGACCTCGATAGCTTCTATTATGAGTCGATCCGCTTGGGATCAGAGGATATGCTCTATAAAATAGGCGATATGATCACATCTCGTTTCCCCGAAATGAAATATGCATATAACCATATGACGAAGTTCGGCTTTTACGACGTCGCGTATAGCCCTAACAAAATGAATGCAGCATATACAACGATCATTCCGTCTGTGAATACTCCCTTTCTCTTTATGAGTCCGACAAATACAGCCGAGGATATGTCAACGATCGTCCATGAGTTCGGTCACTATAACGCAATGTATACAAACCCGATGTATTCCTATGATATGGACGTTTCCGAAATACATTCCCAAGCCTTCGAGCTTATCTGTATGGATATATATAATGAGCTGACAGACGGAAATTATGAGGAAATAATACTAAACGAAAAAATGCTGATGTTTTTGAATTCAATAATCATCGGTTGCCTCTATAACGAGTTTGAATCCTTTGTCTATGATAACAACGTAAATGATACGGAAAAACTCAACAAAAAAATAATGAGCCTGATGCGAGAATACGGACTCATCGACGATAGCGATACACGCGACGTGCTCTATTCTTGGGTTGAAACGGTACACCTCTTTATGTACCCGTTCTATTATATCAGCTATTCCGTTTCAGCCGTCAGCGCACTCGATATCTATTTTACCTACCTTGAAGACGCGGAAAAGGGAAAAGATCGCTATTTTGAAATAGTTAATTCTCCCGATTCATATATCACCGCGTGCCAAAATGCAGAGGTGAAAAGCTTCTTTGACGACGGCGTAATAAAAGACCTCGCCGAGAATATAAAAAATATGACGCTGAAATAAAATCAAAAAATAATGGAGGAAAGAATTTGAAAAAGTCCCTAATATTTTTGTTTGCACTTGCCCTTGTTTTTGTCCTCTTGGCTTGTTCCGAACAGGAAGAAAGCAACATCACGTCAAATGTATCATCATCTTCCGAGGAAAGTGATATCGATGAAACTTCTGCCGAAGAAAGCATCGAGTACGAAATAAAATACATCGAGGATGACCAAGGGGTGATCATAAGAAAAGAAGAAAATGACACAAGAGTAAGACCTTGGGACGATAGCGTTTCCGAAAAACTAACGCTCGAGAAACTTCTCGCTCTGATTGAGGAAAAAGGTAGCTCACTTTCTTGGGATGATTTTGCAGAATTTATCGGAAATATTGATGTCGATTATGAAACCAAGTCGGAGGCCAAGC
>JAZRTU010000143.1:0-14801 GCA_045652185.1 Eubacteriales bacterium
GTCAGCGAGGGGGCTCCCTCTCTTTCGGGATAACAACACGATCACATTTTGTAGGGGCGGCAACCTGCCGCCCGCGGGAGGCGAAACGCCTCCCCTACAATAAAATTTCAAATTGTGATAGTATTATTTGTGTTAAAAGGGAATTTATACTGCTAGAATTTACTTTTTGGGTTGGTTGTGATATAATAATTTTAACGAGGTGGAACATATGGCATTGTTTAAATTTTTTCACGCAACAAAAACACTTGAAGAAGATATTCAACGAGAAAAAGACTGCATTTTAAGAATAAAAAATGCAGTTAGTCAAAAATGTGGTATTGATAAATTTGTTGACTACGACGATTTTACAGTTGCTTTTGCAGGCTCAAAAGATAATATGGAACTAATGCTTGAAATCTGCACTCAAAAATGTCAAGGCAAGAAATATTTATATGCGTCTGTTGATGATGAGGTTTCGTGGCAAGAGTGGGATTTTAATAACCTTGACGAGTTTGAAAATAATATTATTGAGTATATTGCAAACAGAGTAAATCGCACGGTTAAAACAGTAATCAAAAAAGTAAAACATAAAAGTTATCAAGAAACAGTTTATTACCTTAATAATGAAACAAACGAATGGGTTTTAATGGAGGATGACCAAACCGAAGATAAGTTTATTTGCTTTATTGCCGCAAACAAAACCGAAACAGAAGAAACGATTAAAACATACAAATTAGAAAACTAACTACAAAAAGCGGAGTGAAATTCACTCCGCTTTTCCTTTATTCTATAGATTAATATCCAATTTTTTATTTTGCTATATATCTCTGTTTTGGACTCTTAGGACTTTCTGGAATACTAAGAATAATCTTTCCTTCTTTAACTAAAGGAATAATATATCTAGTAATTGCATAGGGGATAGAATTTATTCCTAAAAAATCAGCAAGTTCCTCACGACTTCTTTGTGTAGAGCAAAAAGCCAGAATGGATTCTTCGTCTATTGATTTGCTACAACTGTTTTTACGTTCTCCGAAAAGTGTTACACAAAAAGAATCTCTCTTATTTTCAAACTGTGGCATTGGCAATCCAGCCTCTCGCATCTCCCTGCGTATTGTAGGAATTCCAGAGTAACGATTTTCAGTTATCTTCATAGTTTCCAAAGCCGTAGCCAAAACAGGATTTCTAGTATCTGCTTGTTTTTCTCCAAGTTGGCTCAACCGTATCCTACCATATAATCCACCTGGATTTGTCACAACTAATCTATTTGGAAATATTTGAAGTTGAATCGGCATTCCCTCTGTATGGATACTATAATCTCTATGGACGAGGGCATTTAGTATAACTTCTCTAACGGCGGTTATTGGATAATCAGATTTATCTTTTCTTTCTCCTGTTCGTGGGTCAATAATAGTTTTTATCTTTGTGTTTTTTCTCACAAAAGAAATTGCTTCTGTCAACATGTCTTTTATAGTTCCTTCAATTCGCAAATTGTCAGAAAAACGTTCTTGATTTTTTCCAAGTTCACCCACTTCTTCTCCTGGCAAAACAGTTGCTATTATACATAATTGTGGGAAAAAAGCTTGTGGATACAAGCCAAAAAGTAATGTGGATGCTAGAGTATACTCACCGTTAATTCTTATGCTGGTTAATTCGCGAATTTTCTCATCATCTATAAGTGAAAATTGTGGTTTACCTTCGCAACGAGATTTTATATAATCGTCAATTGCTTTTAAATTCATTAAATCATCCGTAGCACGAGAAATCGGCCGAATATCGTCTTGATATTTCTTTCTATAAGCCTCATAACTATATACCTCATATTCGGTCATAGGCTCATCACTAATACCTACTCGAAGATAAGAACCTTTTAATCTTCCTTTTCCAGAATAAAAACAAGGACGGTCAGCTATATCGATTGATGGGATTTCGGCAGAAACAATATAATTGCCATTTTCTATCTCAACATACGACAAAAGTGGTCTGACTATTGGAGACATTTCATTACATTGTTCTGTTATTCTTTGCTGTATATCTTGTAAATCATATACTCCGCATTTATTGAAACTTTCTCTTTCATCAATACCAAAGATAATCACACCACCATCATCGTTGTTTGAAAAACTTGATAGCGAATCGTAAAGTTTTTCAGGACAGCCTTTTTTTGCGGCCTTAAGTTCAATATTTTGAAACTCAGCACGAGAATTTGTAACTTTTTCAATCAAATTAAGTAAATCTTCTTTTGTCATAAGTATCATCTCCTTATCATACATAATTATATGCATAAAACTTAAAATTTGTCAAGAAAGATATTAAATATTTTTTAAAAAACTGAAAATATTTAATAAAAATCAAAAACAATTCGCAAACAAGTTAAATTTTAAAGAAATAAAATCAAACAACTTAAATTTTAGTTGAATTTTAGTTGTTGGTTTAAGTTTTGTTAACTCTTTCCTCTGCACTATGTATCGCAGTGCAAAACCTGTCGATTGGTATAAATAGTTATTTAAAATTAAATTTAAGTCTTTTCGGTAAAGAAAATAAAATAATTAAAGAAATTAAGCTTGGTCCCAAATGCACACAAAAGCGAGGTTTTCACCTCGCTTTTTATTTACTTTTGTGGCTTTATGTGTTAAAATGGAAACATGAAAACGAAGGGGACGAACAATATGTCTGATATAATTTTTCACGATGAATATCGGCGCGACTGGATGCGCGCGTTCCCGCTCGGAAACGGTCGACTCGGCGCAATGGTTTATGGCGATCCGCACAAGGAAACTATCGAGCTAAACGAGGAGTCGCTTTGGAGCGGACGTCGTCTTGAGGAAAGCTATAGCTCTGACCTTGCTGATCTCGCGCAGATCCGTGGGCTTCTTTTCGCTGAAAAATACGAAGAAGCGGCATCACTTTGTACCGATACGCTACTTGCATCACCGCCGAGGGTGCGTTCGTTCGAAAGCTTCGGTGAGCTTTTTATTGATCAGTTCGACAAGAGCGACTACTACGACTACAAAAAGGTGCTTGATCTCTCGAAAGCCATCGTTTTCGTTTCGTACAAAAAAGGCGGCGTAGAGTTTCGCTCTGAAACGTTTATCAGCGAGAAATACGACTGTCTCATTCACCGAGTTCAATCTTTCGGCGGAGATTTTTCCTGCATGGTGACGTTCGAACGCGGACGAGATGCTATCACTTCCGCACCTGATTCGAAAACACTCATACTCGACGGACAAGTTTTTTGTCCTGCACATGAGTTTTATGGTGAAGCATTCGACGGAATGAAGTTCGGCGCAAAGCTAAGTTTATGCTCCGATGGTGAGATGCACTCTGACGGTGTTCATATAACGATACAAAATGCAACTAATTTGACTATCTTCGGTTCGTTTAGCACGACGTATGACATAAGCAAACACGATTTCGACAACTCTATAGACTATCAAAAAAGAAACTCAAATATATTAGATGCTGTCCTTGCCGCTGACTATGAAGCGATAAAGGAAGAGCACGTTTTTTCTCACCGTTTGCGGTATGATTCAGTGAAGTTTGAGCTTGAATGTAATAATTATTCTGACATACCGACCGACAAGAGATTGAGGCGTGTTATCGAAGAAGAATTTGACGATCTCGATCTATATTGTCTATATTACAATTTTGGGCGATACTTACTCATTGAAAGCTCGGGCAAAAACGCCTTGCTTCCCGCCAATTTGCAAGGTCTCTGGTGCAACGGCTTTGATCCGCCATGGGGCAGCGACTACCACACGAACATCAACCTACAGATGAATTATTGGTGCGCTGACAACACCAATATCAGCGAATCGTTTCGCGCGTTTTCAAATTACGTTGGTTCGCTCAGCCGTTTCGGACGTGACACCGCGAAAAAGCTCTTCGGCGCGCGCGGTTGGGTATGCAACCACACAAGCGATATTTTTGGTAGAACAGGGGTACACGATTCGGTATCGTGCGGTTTCTTCCCGATGGCAGCGCCTTGGCTTTGTCTTAATCTTTTTGAGCATTATGAATACACGGCTTCAATTGATTATCTCAAAGAGATATACCCTATTTTAAAGGGATCGTGCGAATTTTTGCTTGATTTTATGGTCGAGCACGATGGTATTCTTTTGACCGCACCCTCGAACTCACCCGAAAATATGTTTTTCTACACCGATGGTGACAAGAAAAAAGCAAGTATGTTTACTTATGGCGCTACGATCGATTTCGAGATAATTCGCGCGATCTTCACGCGGACTATATTTGCTTGCGAACGTTTAAAAACAGATGATTTATTATCGACAAAGCTAAAAGATGCGCTTGCGAAATTGCCGCCACTGCGGATAAGCGAGCGGTACGGTACGATATGTGAATGGATAAAAGATTACGAGGAGGTCGAGCCGGGGCATCGACATATTTCGCATCTTTTTGGGCTTTATCCCGACGATTCGATAAACGAAAGCGACACAACTCTCTTTGAAGCAACTAAAAGGACGATCGAGCGACGACTCTCGCACGGTGGCGCCGGCACAGGCTGGTCGCGGGCGTGGGTGATAAACTTTTTTTCAAGGCTGAAGGACGGAAAGTCCGCCGAAAAGCATCTTCAAAAGCTTCTCGCTCTTTCGACGGCAGAAAACCTATTCGATATGCACCCACCGTTTCAGATCGACGGCAACCTCGGCGCTGTTGCGGGGATAACGGAGATGCTGCTTCAAAGCCACATTGGTTCACCCGAAAACCGTACCGTTGAGCTTCTTCCTGCGCTCCCCGAAACTTGGAAAAGCGGACATATATCCGGCTTAAAAGCGCGCGGAGGGTTCGTTTTCGACATATATTGGGCAGAATCGAAGCCTACTAAAGTCATTGTCACTGCCGAGAACGAAGGTACGCTACGCCTAAAGCTTCCCTGCCTTGATCTCAAGACAAAAAAACGGTTTGAAACCAAAGACGGCGTTCTCGCCTCGGTATTTTCGAGCAACGAAAGTGTGGAGATAGAGTTTTGTTAATTTAGGCAGATTTTCGTTTTTAGCTCTTGAAAAACGAAGATAAAATTTGTATAATTATGTTAGTTTTTTATAAAAAGATTGGAGCTTTAATGATGGAAAAGAACTCATCATTTGAAAAATACAAGCGTTACGCATGGCTCGTGCTTTTGAGCTTCGGGTTTATGTATTTATTCTTCTACAACGGCAGACAAAACATCAACCTCGTTATGACTCAATTAGCCGAGGATTTCAACTCAACGACAGCCGCGTTCGGAGTGGTTTCGTCTGCTTTGTTTTGGTGTTATGCATTCGGTCAACTTATCAACGGACGGCTTGGCGCTTTTTTTGGATACAAACGATTTATGATAATCGGTGTTGTCGGAAGCACTATCCTCAACGTTCTTATATCTTTCCAACACAGTATCCCCGTTATCGCAGTTCTTTGGGGACTTAACGGCTATTTTCAATCGATGGTTTGGTCGAACGGGCTCGGTGTTATCAACAAATGGTGGCCGTCGGAAAAGCGCGGGTTCTCGACGGGACTTGCGACGTTCTTTTCGGGCATGGCGCAAGTTGTTACATATCTTTCGGTTCTTCTTTCATTACAGCTCAACCCCGAATGGAGTTGGCGTGCGGCGTTCCGCTTTCCGATGATTCCGCTCGTTATCTCGCTCGTCTTTTTCATATTATTTTTCAAAAACTCCCCATCAGAGATTGGTTTTACCGATGAGAGCGAAAAAAACGGAGTTGAAGACGAAATGGAAAAGACTCTCAAGGAAAAAGGATATCTTTATCCGTACAAACTGCTCTTTTCCGAGCCGAAGGTTATCGTTTTTTGTCTTATTTCCGCGATTGCCGGCATCGGTAGATACGGACTTTTGACTTGGATACCTACGTATTTCGTTGAGCAGCACGGTCTTGCCATCAAGGACGGTATATTCAGTTCTATTCTTCTTCCGTTCGGTCAAGCTTGCGCTATGTTCATTTTCCCCATTATCACAGACAAGCTTCTAAAAGGAAAACGCGAGCCGATGCTCATTATCGCATCAACGATAACTATAGTTGGAATGCTCGTTTTCCCGTTTATAACAAACCAAACACTCGCATCGATAATGCTGTTTCTCCTCGGTGTATTTGCTATGGTAACAGGCGTTATTTGGACTATTGCGGGTGATATCGGAGGAAAAGCGCTTTCCTCGACCGTTATCGGTATTTTCGACTGGGCGGTCTATATGGGTGCGGCAGTACAAGCAGTCCTTTTCGGGTTTGTTAAGGATACGTTCGGTTGGACGGCAATATTCGTTATCATCGCGGCTTTATACGTTGTTTTACTGATATTGACGTTCTTGGCACGAAAAATGAAAACGAAGATAGTGTGATCATACAAAAAAAGCGAGGAAGATAGCGAAGTGCCCTTAAGGACACTTCGCATCGATATAAATCCCTAACGGGATTTTCGATATGTTGCTATCGCAACTCGATATGCTTCGCTCGATATGTTTGCTTCGCAAACAAGGGATTTATATCATATCGAAACCGTCCGCAAGGGAGGTTATATCGAATTTGCCGTAAGGCAAATATATCGAGCCGAGCCAAGCGAGGCATATCGACAAATAGCATCTGTGGACACAGATGCAGTGCTTGTCAAGAAAAGAGGACATAGAACGTAAAAACGCTCTATGTCCTTTTCCTGTCGGTAGATATCATATTCTAATGAATATAAAACTGTCCTCAAGAGTACAGCCCAATCCTCGCTTTTTATTTAAAACGATCTATATTATCTCACAATCATTTTTCGAAGGAAGCTCGGGATAGATATCGTCAAGCGTATCCGAATACCAATATGCGACTGACGAGATATCGTCTTGAAGCGGCATAAATCTTCCTTCACTTCTCCAGCCGAGTGCTTGGATCGTTACTTTAAGATCCTTTTCAAAATAGATCGGATCGGTAACGTGGAAACGGTATAGGTTGAAATATCTTTGTGAACGATATATTCCATCGGTATGACGAACCTTATACATTCCTGCATAGGGAGTTGTATATTCAACATACTGACCGTTGACGTCGAAATTATACGAACCGCAGAAATAGTCCTCTGTACCCGTACCGCATATTGTCGGGAACTCGTCATCACCGTCGATGAAGAATTTTATCTCACCTTCACCCCACCAACCGTTACTCTTCGTTCCCCAATGCATATAAGTTCCAACGTAGTGACCGTTTCCTTTTATTCCGTCTAAAATAACATACGGCTCTTTATAGGGAAGCGGATTGATGCGACGGAATTGCGCATGGAAATAGAGTGTGTTTTCGGGGAGCGTTTTCTCCTCGCAATCGATCTGGTAATACACCTGACAGCCCACAGCACCACGGTTCTCAATCGTGACACGAAAGCCTTTATAATACGGCATCTCAAAATAGCAGTTCAACGCTTTTGCGGGGTTGACACATATCGGCAAGCTTGTAAGCTGACGATACTCACTATACTCTGCGCTACAGAAAAAGTCGGAAAGCGGACATTCAACGGCAGGGTTTTCTTTTCCATCAAAATATATTCTCAAAATGAGGAGTCTTCCCGCAGGTGCGCTATCTGTTATCCAGATATGCTTGATAGCGCCCTGACCTTTTACGTCGGCGAGTGTTATCGTCGCGCCTGCTTCGCAGTTGAGAAATGGGTTGACTTTCCAGCCTTGACCAAGTTCTCGTGCCGCATACGCACCCGTACCCTCGGTCGCCATTCCACCTTTCCCTTTCTCGCCCGTTAAATTTTCGGCGCATATTGAAAAAGAGCGAATTTTCTTTTTTGTTGTTAATGAGTTCAACATATCTTTTCTCCTGTTATTAATTTCTCAATTCGTGTTGGAAATGCGGAGGATATTCCATTCCCGTGCCCCACGGAACTTCATCTCTCGTGTAGAACACCGTTTTACCGCCGATGGTACGAGTCAGAGAGATCACGTTACTAGCCGAGTCATTACACGGCGTTCCATCAAGCTCCCATATTACGAGTTCGTCATCCTCACTCATATATGCTTCAAAGCGAACGATATTGGTCGAATCCTCATCAACATAGGTATATCTTCTATAACCGAAATCACCTTCCGACGAAAGAATATAATATCTCAACTCGCCTTCTTCCGCAACGAGTTTATACTCGTTGGTAAAGCTTGTTTTATTCCACTTAATATAATGTTTACTTGTTTTTCCGCCTTCATAAAAGGTTTCTTCTTTTATTTCCTGCTCGTCCTCGAATTTCGTATAGACCAACTTGCCGTTTTCATATTTGTCATACGATTCGGAACCGTCTTTTTCATCGCGAGAAAAACATTCAAGGAGATTGTTTTCGTTATCGTAGACATTCTTCGAATAATAATCGTCCCAGATAACGATCTCGTTATATCCTATGTCGGTCGTTTCGGTGATACGGTGGATATTTTGTATCGTTCCGTCATTCAAATATCTATTTTCAAAATAATCGGTTTTGTTCCCTTTATATACTACTATCGTATCGTCTCCCGCATTGCCAACGTAGGTAAATCCTGCTCCGTCGCCATTCATAAATATTTTATTGTTTTCATTGCCCATATAGTTATGGTCGTCAAGAAAGGCTTTTGCTTCATCGAAGGTCGCAAAATCGACCGAGGACTTCATTCCAACGAAAAACGTCGGATATGGATCGGGAAATTCTAAGTTTTCGTCGAAAAGGAGAACCGCGCACGTCATTTTATCGGTCGCATCATACCATATCTCACAAAATAGCTTCGTCTCATCAGGTAGAGGATGATATGGGTTGCTTTTCATTCTCTCGCTGACCTTCAGACTTCCCTCTCGTCTTTTTCCGGAAAGAGATCTGTCGGTAACATCCTCATCGCTCGTCCACTTGACGTCAAGGTCACTCGTTATATCCTCCCAAGCGTCCGTTTTCTTCATTCTGAGCACGGTCACCTCCTCAAAGGTTTCCGATATCATCCAGATCTCAAACGTTCCGAGTTCTGTATTGCGGTAAACACACGTTGAGCCGTCTTTATAAAGGTTTCGAAAGTCCTTTCCGAACTCGTTGACGTACTCTAAAAAATCGTTTACCTCCGTCCAACCGTCGCTTGTGGTGCTGACGTCGCTGCTGACGGTTTCTTCGATGCTCTCTTCCCCATTTGATCCTTCGTCACCAAACGATTCTGCGGTACTTTCGTTGACGGAAAAAGATTCGCCGCCTTTGGGTGCACAAGCAAACATTGCAGTTGCGACAAGAATACAGATAACTAATAACAACAATTTTTTCATAATTCTACCTTCTTGGTGTGAGCTGACTCATCATGCCGCCGTCAACAACGAGCTCCGAGCCCGTGACATTTTTCGAAAGGTCAGTTCCAAAATACCAAACTGCGTTCGCAATATCCTCGAAATCGGAGATGTCACCAAGCGGAGTGAGGCTTGGGCTGATCGTTTTATTCTTATTCATATTATGCCAACGCTCCGTCTTTATCGTGCCCGGTAAGACGACGTTGCTTCTGATACCATACTGACCGAGGTCAACCGCAAGTGCGCGCGAAAACGAGTTGATACCTCCCTTTGATGCGCTGTATGCCGCGCGGTTCGGGATCGCACGATACGCCGTGTTCGAGCTGATGAACACGATACTGCCGCCGCCGTTTTCCTTCATACGAAGAGACGCTTGGCGTACTATCATAAAGTTCCAAACGAGGTTCGTTTCGAATACACATCTGAAATCCTCGACACTGACTGTCCAAAAATCTTGACCTGCGGCTGGATCCTTCGGATCAAATCCGAGGTTTGCCGCCATCAAAACGACTGTCTTCAAAACTGTATCTTGTTTATCAATGTCCGCGAATATCGCTTTTATCTGTTCTTCGTTTCCGATATTACATTCATATCCTTTTGAAATTATCCCATATTTTTCCGAGAGTAATTTCGCGCTTGCTTCCGCTTCTTCACCGCGTCTGCTCGTCAAAAAAACGTCCCATCCGTTCTTCGCGAACAATTCACAAGTGCAAAAGCCCGTGCCTTTTGCCGCACCCGTTACAAATACTGCGTTTCTCATCGTTTTCTCCTAAAAATAGAATTCCGTTTTTGCGGGGCGGATATCGGTGAGCGCACCCGTATAATGACGAAGCGTATGTGTTTGGTAGGGGTGCTTCAGACACTCTTCTTCATCGATCTCGATACCGAGACCGGGTTTGTCGGGTATGGTGATATATCCGTCGTTATATTCAAGCTTTTCGTTCGTAACATCCTTACGCCATTCAACGTCGCTATACATTATCTCCAATATTGAGAAGTTCGGGCAACAAGCCGCAAGCTGCAAGGTTGCCGCGTTGGCAACAGGTCCCGAGGGGTTATGCGGTGCAAACGGGATATAATACGTTTCGGCAACAGCCGCTATCTTTTTCAGCTCCATTATACCGCCCGCGTGCGATACGTCGGGTTGGATATAGTCCGCCGCGCGCATCTCGAAGAGATCCTTATATGCTTTCAAGGTATAAAGTCTTTCGCCTGCGCTGATTGCAACCGGTGATTTATCGCGAACTGCCTTTAACGCCTCAAGGTTGTCGGGCGGGGTCGGTTCTTCAAAGAGCATCGGTTTGAACTGCTCGAGCTCTTTAGCTATCTTTATTCCCGTCGGCACGTTGAATCTGCCATGTCCCTCGATCAAAAGGTCAACCTTATCGCCGACCGCTTCTCTAACTGCTGCGACACATTCCAGTGCGGTCTCAAGGTCTTTGTTAGATATTTCGAGATATGATTTTCCGAATGGGTCCCATTTCATTGCGGTGATGCCGCGCTGAACTGCAATTTTCGCTTTCTCGCCGAATTCAGCGGGAGTTTTCGCGCCCGCAAACCAGCCGTTAACGTAGATCCTGACCTTATCGTTGACCTTTCCGCCCAAAAGCTGATATACGGGAACTCCGAGGTATTTTCCGAGGATATCCCAAAGCGCCGTTTCGACAGCCGACAATGCGGACATCAAAACTGCACCGCCGCGCCAATATGCATCACGATAGATATCGTGGAAATGCTTTTCGATAGTTCTCGGATCTTTTCCTACGAGATATTCCTTTATATGCTCGACTGCACCCAAAAGTGCTTTTTCTTTGTATTCAAGCGTTGCTTCACCTACACCGTTCACGCCCTCATCGGTATACACCTTTACGAACACCCAATTCGTTCTGAAGCAATCAACCGTGAAGCATTTTACGTCAGTTACTTTCATAATTCAACTTCCTCATAAATTTTAATTTTTACTTTATTCTCGCATTCAAAGCCGTCTGCGCTCAACGAATCAAACAGACCGATATGCATCGGCACGACCTTTTTCGCCCCTGTTTTTTTTGCGAAACGAGCCGCATCGGTCATATTCATATTATTTCCAACGCCGTTGACGGGGAGAAATACTGCATATAGATCGTCGGGCAAAAAGTCAAATATTGACTCGTTATAAAGTGTATCGCCCGTAATATAATATTTTCTCTCGCCGTCATCAATAATTACACCGATAGCGAACGAGTCGCTGTGTACTGCTTTTACAGCGGTAAATTCGACTCCATTTTCCGTCCAAACAGTTCCGTTTTCAAAAAGGACGTAGTTATTTCCGCAACACGTTTTTTTGACCTTATCGAAAACACTACGCGGTGAAAGCACAGTTATCCCTGCGCCTTCACGGATAAACCTTACCGCCGTTTCGGGATCGTAATGATCGAGGTGGTCGTGGGTGAATACCATCACGTCGGGTTTTATCTCGAAAAACCGCTCATCGACGGGAACTCGTCTTTTGTTATGCGGTTCAATTTTCTCGACGCTATTCGAGAGATAGGGGTCGAGCATTATTTTTATTTCTTCGGTCTCGAACAGAAACCCCGCTTGACCGAGGTATGTGATCTTCATAAAAGCACCTTTTATTTTCCTAAAATATCGGAGAGATTCGCTTGGATCTTCTGTGCCACATCGGGTTTATTCATCGAATAAACGTGGATATGCGTTATTCCGTTGGCATAGAGGTCGATTATTTGGTCGGTTGCGTATGCTATTCCCGCTTGCTTCATCGCGGCGGGGTCGGAGCCGAATTTATCGACAAGACTCTTGAAGCGTTGGGGCATAAACGAGCCCGAAAGCTTTATTGAGCGTTCAACTTGGTTCGCATTGGTTATCGGCATGATGCCCGGAACGATCGGAACGGTTATTCCCGCTTCGCGTATTTTATAGAGGAAATTATAGAGCAGATTATTGTCGAAAAACATCTGTGTCGTCAAAAAGTCGCAACCTGCATCGACCTTTTCCTTGAGGTATTTTATATCATCCTTTTGGGTAGCACACTCGGGATGCACCTCGGGGTAACACGCACCGCCGATACAAAGCTCGGGATACGCTGTCTTCAACTCATATATGAGGTCGATCGCGTGCTTATAGTCCCAATTACTTCTATCCGCATCAATGAGGTGCGCAGGGATATCGCCGCGAAGCGCCATCACGTTTTCGATGCCTGCAGCCTTGATATCCTCAATACGCGCTTTCACCGTTTCACGCGTAGACGAAACACAGGTGAGGTGGGCAAGTGTCGGAACACCATACATCTCCTTTATATTCTTCGCGATATCGAGGGTATATTTACTCGTGCCGCCGCCCGCACCGTACGTTACGCTCATAAACGACGGGCGAAGCTTCGCTATCTCCTCGGTCGCTTCCTTTACGCTTTCGAAGCTCGTTTCCGTTTTCGGTGGGAACACCTCAAACGAAAGCGACATTTTGTCGGTTTTTATTATATCGATAAGTTTCATTTCAAACCTCTTTTACACCTTAATATTATAATTATACAACAGAAAAACCCAATAATCAAGCGATTTTTTATATAAGTATTGAAAACGAAAAGATATTGTGATATCATATTTACAGATGAGGATATTTTGAATTTTTTTGCTAATGAATGGAGGAACTGTTATGAAAAAGCTTGTTTTTTTTGTTTTGGTTTTGTTGACTATGACATTGTTATTTAGCTGCGATACGACCGCGAACACCGAGAGTATCGTTTCAACCTGCGAAGAAAAGACCATTGATTATATATTTGACGGTTCAGCCTTATTAAGCGACCAACCTGTCGGTGATGGAAAGTTTTTCGAGGACGACAAATATATCTACTCATTCGACTTTCCGAAAAGTGATTGGATAACGGTGGTCTACACCGATGGAACAGAAGAGAATATTAAAACCGCACTCGAAAACGGAAATGCAAAGATCGAAGATCTTGACAGATTCAACATTGAATATCTCTCAAAATCAAAGGATATAGATGAAAGTCTTGATACTTCAAAGGAAAATGTGACGGAAATCAAAAAGATTGTAAGTATAATTGACAATGTGGGCTCAAACGATACAGTGCATACAAGAACAATGGAGTACTTTTACTCCACAGATATGTACGATTACATATTCAGCTTCTCAAAAAGCCATCGTGTTATAGTTTATTATGAAGACGGAAAACATCAAAACATAGCGGATGCGTTAAAAGCCGGAAACATTATGATTGGTGATCTTGATCGATTCGGAATAGAATATTTCACTAAACCAAAGCATATAAAAAAGATCGTTGACAATTCGGCGGTTTACTTAAAAAGAGAATATTTGCCGATTGAAGAAGTGTTCTATCAAGACGAAAACTATACTTATACTTTCCCGATAACAAAAAGTCACGACGTGATCGTTACCTATGCTGATGATTCAACACAGAACGTCAAGGACGCACTTGCAACGGGTGCAATCACTATTAATGATTTAAAATGGTATGGAGTTTGTTACAGCAAGGTAAAGGCTGACGGAACATACGAAGAAAAAGAGCTTCTAAATGTAATAAAATGGAACGAGCGGGGCTATAACGAAAAAATGCCCGGCAACACTCAATTTCACACTGATGATGAATATGAATATTACTTCCGAGACGCAGACAAGATCTACATTATCGCATATTATAGCGATGGAACTGCCCAAAGAATTGACACAGCGATCGTAGAGGGAAATGTGTCTCCATCCGTTCTTGATGAATACAATATTGATTATTACACATATCCTGTGCCTCCGGCATTCAAAACCATCAAAAACATCGACGGCGGTGCGCAGAATCAGCCGAGAGAGGCAAAGGAGATATTCTTCAAGGATGATGAATACTGTTACGTTTTCCCGAAGGTACAGAGCCGAGATATTTATGTCAGATACGAATATCACGGCGCTCAAATGCTTACCGATGCATTGCGCGAAGGAAGTGTGACTCTTGCTGACATTGAATCGTTTGGCTTTAAATTCACGAAAGAACCGCTCGGAAAATATTCGGATAAAAAGACTGTTTCGGACATTGTCAACTTGGCTTTCCTATATGGATTTGACTTGCCGGATGCCGAAGAAGTATTCTATGAAGATGACGAAAATGAATACACATTCGGTGCGATAATGAGTGACAACATAATCGTTTATTACACTGACGGCACAGGCGAATATCTCGTTGATGCGCTTGAAAGTGGACACATAAAAATAACCGATCTTGACAAATTTGGGATCGGATACCGGAAAGAGTCCAAAAGCAGATAATAAATTAACAATAAACGGATAAAAAAAGAACGAAGCGGTGCTTCGTTCTTTTTTGTGCTCATAGTACAAAAATGCAACTTAACAAATCACGCCAAAGGCGTGTATATCATCAATTCCGCAAGGAATTGCATATCATCAAAGCGGAACGCTTTGTATATCATCATTGCGAAAGCAAAATACAGCCTACGGCTGATGATATACACCTTCGGTGATGAGATACACGCTAAAGCGTGATGATATACCATTGCTTTCGCAATGGAT
>JAZRTU010000144.1:0-1777 GCA_045652185.1 Eubacteriales bacterium
GACGCTTGGTGACGGAACTTTTATGGGCGCAGGTAACAGCTCGATGCCTGAGATCTTTTTGGGCGAAAACAAGGATAACAAAAATCTAATTGACAAATATTCATATTATAACGATATAAACGCGATGCCCGACACGTTTATTGCATACACAAACAAAGACACGTTCGTCGATTTCAAAAAGAATTCGATCGCACTTGCGGATGCACTCGAGGACGCAGGCAAAAAAGTCGTTATAAAAGAATACACCGACGGCACTCACGGACTTGGGATCGGCGCTGTTTATGCTGATTATTCGAAATGGTTCGGCGAATCGATAAAATTTCTTGAGGATTCCTTTAAATAAAAATAACTTAACAAAAAAATATCGACTTGCTACCGCAAGTCGATTTTTTTATTATGGTTTACACGTTCCGCAAGGGTCATAGCCTTGGGATATCGCTTCATCGCGCGTGCCGCTAAAATATATTCTGTTTTCTTCGTTCATATTCTCTGCGTGTCTGCAAGATGGATAATGGAATTTTTTTGATTTCTTATGGACGATATAATCGTATTCGCCGCCTCCTGTCTCCTTGCTTTCATCGCTCGGCTCGGTTACGGGCGGGGCTTCGCTGACGTCGGACTGTGTGCTGTTTTCTCCGATGCTTCCGAACACGTCGGCGTCGGCGTGCTTCGCCACGGTGAACGTCACCGTTTTTCCGTCGCTTTTCGCTATTATATCACCCTGCATATCAGTGCGATACAGCTTTACGTCCGCATCGCGAAGACGGCTCAACGCTTCCTCGGTTGGATGGCCGTAGTTATTCCCCTCGCCAACGGAGATTATCGCTATTTCGGGAAGGATCTCACGCAAAAATGGATATGTAGTTGACGTATCGGCACCATGGTGACCGACCTTCAACACTGTTGCGCTAAGGTCGTATCCGCTATCGAGTATCTTTTGTTCAGCGTCCCTCTCGGCGTCTCCCGTGAACAAGAACGACGTTTCTTTATAGGTTATCTTCAAAACGATCGAGGTATTATTCGGGTCGTCAGCCGTCGGATCACAACCGAGGATCTTCACTTTCGCACTTCCAAGCGAGAACTCCTCTCCAACGGTGGGCACGGTCAACTTTTTCCCCTTTGCCTCGGTATATTTTTTGAAATCATCAAAAGCATTACTATCATAATCGGTCACGGAGCAATACACCTTTCCGACGCTTTCGACAAGATTGAGAGCACCGGGAAGACCGCCAATATGGTCCTCATGGGCGTGAGTGCCGACGATATAATCGAGGTGTGTTATTCCTTGATTTTTGAGATAAGTATATATCTTGCTCGAATCGCCTTTATTACCGCCGTCAATGAGCATCGTTTTTTCGTCACAGACGACAAGCGCACAGTCCGCTTGACCGACGTCGATAAAATGCACCTCGAACGTTGAATTTTCGGGCGTGGTTATTATTTCGCCGACGGACTCGTCGGGCTTTGATGTTTCCGCTTCGCTTTCGTCTTTACTTTCAGCCTTGCTTTCTTCTTTGCTTTCGTCTTTGCTTTCGTCTTTGCTTTCAGCTTCGCTTTCAGTTTTGCTCTCATTTTCAGAAACTATTGGCAAAGCAGAAACTTCACTTTCTTCTAAAGAGGAAAAACTACTTTCCCCAAACGATGAATCAGCGATTGAAGTGTCATTCGACGGTTCGATTGGAACGGTAAAAATCGAAACAAAAAACAATATGATAATTATTATAATTTGTACTGCTTTGGGTATTTTTTTACCTATTGCACTTCTTAACTTATTAAT
>JAZRTU010000145.1:0-3664 GCA_045652185.1 Eubacteriales bacterium
TGGCTACGATCCGACTTGGCAGCAGTGAAAAAATCCTTCTCGACAAACGGCGTAATGACATATAACCTCGGTACGGGTATAGGATATAGTGTGTTGGATCTCATAAAAACATTTGAAAGAGTGAACGATACGACAGTTCCCTATGTTGTATGTCCCCGTCGTGCAGGTGATATCGCCGCATTGTATGCAGATTGCACACGCGCAGAGGAAGAAATGGGCTGGAAAGCAAAACGCGGCCTCGAAGATATGTGCCGTGATACGTATCGTTTCATAAAAAATAATCCGAATGGGTACAGCGAATGAGTGTTGAACTTGAAAGAATAAGAAACTTTTCCATCATCGCGCATATCGACCACGGAAAATCAACTCTTGCCGACCGTATCCTCGAGCTTACCGACTCCGTTGAACAACGTGAGATGAGTGAGCAGGTGCTCGACGATATGGAGCTCGAAAAAGAGCGCGGAATAACGATCAAAGCAAGAGCAGTTTCTCTCGACTATACCGCAAGCGATGGAATAAAGTATAGATATAATTTGATAGATACCCCCGGTCACGTTGACTTTAACTATGAGGTCTCTCGCTCTCTCAAAGCGTGTGAGGGTGCGCTCTTGGTGGTCGATGCAACCCAAGGTATCGAAGCTCAAACAATGGCTAACGCATATCTCGCAGTTGAAAACGATCTCGAGATATTGCCCGTAATAAATAAGATAGACCTGGCAAGCGCTGATATCGAAAGAACGAAAAGGGAAGTCGAGGACGTAATAGGCATCCCCGCCGACGATGCTCCCGCAATAAGCGCAAAAACAGGACTCAACGTCGAAGACGTGCTTGAAAAGGTAGCGACACATATCCCCGCACCGAAGGGCGATAAAAACGCACCCTTGAAAGCACTTATATTCGACTCCGTCTACGATTCATATAAAGGCGTAATCGTCTATATCCGTGTCTATGACGGTACTATAAAAGCAGGTCAAAGAGTAAAGCTCTATCATACAGGAGTTGAGTATGAGCTCGTTGAGGTCGGCGTAATGCGCCCCTTCGGTCTCCAACCTGTTGATAGCCTCTCGTGTGGTGAGGTAGGCTACTTTACCGCAAGCATCAAATCCATCGCCGATACAAAGGTCGGTGATACGGTAACCGATTGCATTAACCCCGTGAGCGAACCGCTCGATGGATTTAAAAAGTGCCAACCGATGGTGTTTAGCGGTATCTATCCCGCTGATGGCTCAAAATACGGAGACCTCCGTGATGCGCTCGAAAAGCTCGCGCTCAACGACTCGTCCTTTACTTTCGAGCCCGAAACGTCCGTCGCACTCGGCTTCGGCTTCCGTTGCGGATTCCTCGGACTTCTTCATACCGAGGTAGTCGAGGAGCGACTCGAGAGGGAATATAACCTCGACCTCGTAACGACCGCACCGTCCGTTATCTATAAAATAGAGTATAAAAATGGCGAAGTGAAATATATCGATAACCCGACTAACTACCCGAAGCCCGATGAGATCGAGCAAGCTTGTGAACCGATAGTGAAAGGCACAATAATGACTCCGTCAACCTACGTCGGAACGATAATGGAACTCTGTCAAAACAGACGCGGTACGTTTATCGATATGAAATATATCGACGGCGATCGAGTCGAGCTCCACTACGAGCTCCCGCTCAACGAAATAGTCTATGACTTCTTCGACGCTTTGAAATCAAAGAGCAAAGGCTATGCCTCGCTCGACTATGAGCTCATCGGCTATAAACCGTCCTCACTCGTAAAACTCGATATCCTGCTTAACGGCGACGTAGTCGATGCTCTCTCGTTTATCGTCCATAGCGATAACGCGTACGGCAGAGCGAGAAAGATCTGCGAAAAGCTGAAAGAGCATATCCCGCGCCAGCTCTTCGAGGTCCCGATCCAAGCCGCAATAGGCGGAAAGATCATCGCCCGCGAAACAGTAAAAGCAATGCGCAAAGACGTACTTGCAAAATGCTACGGCGGCGATATCACGAGAAAGAAAAAGCTCCTCGAAAAACAAAAGGAAGGCAAAAAACGTATGCGTATGTTAGGTACGGTCGAAGTACCCCAAGAAGCGTTTATGGCAGTACTCAAATTAGACGAATAATAAAAAGGCTTGTATGGAAAACCATACAAGCCATTTTGTTTTGTGTTTCTAATTGTTCTTGATAAGCTCAAGCTCTTCCGCCGTCGGATACATATTCAAAGAATTGAACTTCAATTCATATCCACCGTTTCCGAATACGTCAACCTTGTAAACAGCAGAGACCTTGTATCCGCTGAGTGATGTGTCATCCTCGCGATAAATAAGATACCCGTAATCAGTCTCAACGTATTTTAAGCTGTCAACGTCAAACGGTATATATCCCGCGGTAGTCATCATGTACGTGTGCTTACAGCTGTATAATTTACCATCCTTTTCAACGAAATATGGTGACTCATTTATCATAGATATCTCCGGATGATCGGCAGAGCAAAGGTAATTGACTTGCGAAAATGCATAATTAAGATCAAATAAAGTGTATAACCGATCGTAAACGTCAACAACGTCGGTGAATTTTTGAGAGTTCACTAAATAATACTCACAATTAAAGAGGTAACCCTTAATAACACTCTGGATATCATAAGGCTCGTCGGTGAATCGGCTGCTTTCGTCCGCTAAAAGCGCAAATTCATTGAACGTCTCCACGAATTTGATGAGCCTCTCCTCGTCAGTGACGTCCTCATTTGAAAATTCACCCTTCGTCCTTGATATGTGCGATATCTTCAGCTCACCGCCCTCGTCGATAACAGAGAACCTAACAGTCGAGTCATACTCCCCAACCTTGCCACCGGTATATCTCGATGCACCTTTAACTGTTACAATATATCCGTTTTCGGTCTTTACTACCGAGGTGCTACCCGTGTCAACGTACCTCTGCGGGAGCGCGCAGGAGCTTTTGAATTCGTTTACCGTGTAAACGATACCGTCCCATTCAATGAACCGCGGAACATCTTGCTCAAACTCAAACTCAACTAAATATTCCTTGATATCGCTCACAAAAACATCATATAACGCCAGTAGCTTGTCAACAGAATCATAACGCTCGTCAGTGATCTTGATGCAATCATCCTTCAAATAATATGGATCATCTCCATCATAACTTAACGGTGTTAAGGTGATATTCACCTCATAAACGTCATCATTGTCATACTCCAACGACCCCTCGCACATATTTACGATAAGCACGTATTCGTTATACTTCTCCAAAAGCGCCTTTATCTCGGCAATAACTGCCTCGTCCGTAATCTCAACATTAGTCGATTCGTCAACGGAAATTTCCCCATCCGAAGAAGTGTCATTCGGTACACAAGACGCAAACATCCCAAGCAGTAATGAAAATAACAGCAATAAAATTATAAGTTTTTTCATTTTCGTACCTCCTATTTAGTTCAATTATCTTTAATTGATCCCCAATCACGCCTTTTCCTCGTCGGTGAGGTCATACCTTGATTTTACACCGCTTATCTTAAAGGTGTATTCATCATCACCGAATAGATCTACCTTCTCAAAAAAGTAGAAAGCAGAATGATCATTATTTCCAATATAGCCTGTTTCTATAGGTGTAAATTTGAGATTATGTAATTCTTCTATAATCTCTTTTTTGTTAATGGAATATAATC
>JAZRTU010000146.1:0-4936 GCA_045652185.1 Eubacteriales bacterium
TGCGATATACGCTATCGCGTGCGATATATCTTCGATGCGATATGCCCTGCGGGGCGTGAAGGGGATTTATATCATATCGCAACCGACCGCAAGGGAGGTTATATCGCTTTTGAGCGTAGCTTGCATGGCAAGCCGCGAAAACATATCGCATTTGCGAAAGCAAATATATCGCCATAAAAAAGAGCTTCTGTGTCCACAGAAGCAGTGCTTGCAAAGAAAAGAGGACGAGGAGTTTTACAGCTCCTCGTCCTTTTCCTGTCGGTAGGTAACGTACTTTATTAAATTTCAAAAACTGTCCTTAAGAACACACCGCATATTTGCAACGATTTTTGTTTTATTATGTTCTTCTCAATCTATCGGGAAGAAGGCTCATTGACAAGAGCGCTTGCGAGGGGATATAGAACGCCCACGCGAGATCAAATCCCGGATAGAGTATCATATCGAGGAGCGTTCTCGTTCTTACTTGGAAATAGCTATGCACTAATACATCAAGTCCGATGAGTGTATCACAGCAAAGGAACATGACGAGCCCGATCGCAAGGATCGGTAATTTTTTGAAGTCAGCGAACGAAAAGGCGATATTCGTTATCAAGTTCGCATAGTAAAAGACGGACACTATAGAAAGCATATCGGTCTTATCACCGAGAACGAAGAACGGCACTACCATTGAACAAACCGATAAGACTATTCGAGTTATCAGGTGAACTTTTCTTCTTTTTTTATTATTATCGGAAAAATATATTCGCAAAAAGTAAAATATCTGAGTTCCCGAGAAGAAAAACATCGCCGGAAGTTGTTTGCGCGGTTCAATCAAAACGAGGTAGAAATCCGCACATACGGTCAAAATCAGCGCCGCTTGGGTGAAGTAATAATTTTTTGAGTTTTCTGCATATAAAAAGCAGAACAAGCACGCAAAGACGATTATAAAAAATGAAAGCTCACGGAATCTTTCAACGTGGCCCATTTCCCTATAGAAACCGAGCGAGATCTCAAAAAGCATGAATAATATACTTGATATCACCAATATTTTCTTAGACTTAACCATAACAAACGTTTCCTTTTACAAACGATGATTATAATTTTCACTAATTATATCACATTATTTTTCATTTGTACATCATTTGTATACATAATTTGACATTTTTGGCGTTTTGGGGTAAAAGAGAAAGCAGAATGGCGCGCCATTCTGCTTTATTCTTCAATATTAGCCCTCAAGGTGAGCGTTAATTTTTTCGAGAAGCTCTTCAACGTCAACGCCATGCACTTCGCAAGCCATTTCCAAAGACTCGCTTCTTGCTGCGGGACAACCGAGGCAATGCATTCCGATCTCCAGAAGAAATTCTGCGCATTCGGGTGCGTAATCGAGAAGTTCACCGATTATTGTATCTTTTGTTACTGTCATTTTATTTTTCCTTTCTTTATTCAAACATATTTAAACGTTTTTGACGTTCTTCATCTTTTTTATTATTATACAATGCAATTATATATTTCACAGCAACGCACAACAAAAACTCCGTCAAAGGCAACATCATTGCCATCAAAACGCTTTTCACATCGAGCATCGCATAACCGAAGCATTTTGTATAAACAAGCGCGAACACTGCAAAAAGTGTTATTGGTACTACTTGCACCAAAATTTTATTATTAGATATAAACTTTAGCTTTTTCATATCGCTATCGAGCAAATTATAGAGCACTAAAACGAACGATATTGCAAAAAACGACATCGTATATGCAATGCTTTCGCTTGCGCGAAGTCCGACGTTATAGTTCAAAAACACGATTAGTCCGCCGACTGCTCCGTATATCGTCGGGAACAGGTACTCCGAAGGCTTTTGCGGTTTATCCTCAAATTTTTCGCCCAAATATTTATCCTTTGCGGTAAAAAGCACGTTGCAAAAGAACATCGCGAGATTTACTAAAAAGCCGCCCAAAAACAGTTCTTCTATTCGTAATGGAACGCCTTTTTTGGTGATGAGTCCCATAAATATTGACGTTGCCAACATCATATGCGGAACAAGCGAATACTGCATTACTGCGCTGATACGTTTATATATCATTCTCGCTTTTTCGATCATATTTGTCAATACGCCAAATCCGCTTTTTGCCATTATTACATCCGCGCACTGCAACAGCGTTTCGTCCGCCGTATCTGCCGAAACGAGGGAAAGCCTTGCGGAAGCCATATTTTCAAGATCGTGGAGCCCTCTTGCGCAATAGGCAACGTTTCTGCCGTTTTGTTTTCGTATCTCAAGCACCTCCGCCCATTGTTCATCGGTCACTCCTATAAACAGATGGTAATTCATATTATCGGCAACGTACAATCCATGCTCGGTTTCAAAGATGCTTTGTGTCGTCATCGCTTCCGTTTCATTTTTTATTATACCCGAATCTCTCGCAAGTGAAACAGCAGTATGATAAGGGGAATGCGAATAGACGACTGTATCTATATTTGCCGCATTACAACGATATACTGCGCTTGCGGCGTTCAATTCTATTGAGGTATATAATCCGACGAGTCCAACGAACGTCCATCCGTCCTTTGTATCGAGCGCGCTGAGTGTATCGCTTTCGACATATTTTATCGCCACTGCAAACACGTGTTGACTCTTGTCAGCCATATCGCCCGCTTCATCGAGGAAACGGTTACGCGAGCTTTCAACGAATTTGAACGTCTGTCCCGATTGAACGTAATCGTCGCATCTGTGGAGGACGTATTCGGGAGCGCCTTTAACTATTACAAAGCTTTTACCCTCGTTGAGCACGAGAACTCGCTCAAGTTCGCCTGCGCTATTATACTCACCCTCTATTCTGAAAAGCTTCTCGGTAACCGCATCAAGCGAGATATCAAGTTCACGACACGCTTTCGCAAGCGCAACGTCAACTCTGTTACCGATAAAACGAAGCTTTCTTTTTTTCATTTCCTTCTGCGTTGCATATTCCTTCTTAACGTCACTGCACGCGAGTGAATAGACGAGAAGCTTTCCTATTTTGTCCTTATTCTCTCTTGTTACGCTATATCTATGGAAGCCTGTAAACGCACTTTCAACGCGCATACCTTTCACGGGAAATGCTTCTTCATTGTTGCACATTATCGAATCGCAGGCGCATATATCGCCTATTGAATCTATACGGCGAACCACTGCGCCTTTTTCAAGCATGTCCTCGAGACCATCGGCAAGTATCCAGCCTGATGCAGTGTTGACTGTATCGAACAATGCGCAAAAACCAACTCCAAGCGAAAGGAGGAATGTGTTTGCAAGGTCGTTTTTAGTCAAAACAGCGATAAGCGATATAGCGAAGCAAAATGCTATTGATATCAACGCGCCGATGCGCGTTAAGTTTCGGGTATGCTCAAGCAATTTTGGGAGTTCCTCCGTCGTTTGCTTTCTCGATTTGCGCAAAAGCAATTTTGAACCAACGGCGCAAACTATTGCAACACCCGTTCCGCCCGTTACGAGCGTTCCGCCGTATACCATATTTTTGCACACGCCCTCAGCTTTACCCCTTCTCACGAAGATGCTGTTTTTAAAGACCTCGTCCTCGTTCCCCGACACAGGTGTTTCGAGGACTGTCAATTTGTTTGATTCGAGCAATCTGCAATCTGCGGGTACTATGTTGCCGCGTTCGAGCAACACGATATCACCTCTTACCAACGAACGACTGTCTATTACGCGGTGTTTCCCGTCGCGCAACACCGTTGTACGGAGTGATGATTGTTTTTTAACCTTTTCGAGTTTTTTACCCGCGATATGCTCTACTATTCCGTTTGTTATAGTCAGCAACACTACGACAGAAGCAAAGACGATATACATCGGATGCGGCGTGAAGAAATAGATCATCAAGCACATTGCCGCAAACAACAGATTCATTATTCCCATTATTTGCGTTCTTACACTGCTTCTGAAGCTAAGCGTCAGATACGGATATATCTCGTTGGTTCCGTCCTCGCTTCTGTTGCGTTTCACGGTCTTCTCGTCAAGTCCTTTTAATATATCCGTTCCGAAATATTCTGCGACTTCGTACGGGCGCATTCTTGCGGGATCAAAAACGTTTTCGTCATTATTCCCGCCGCCGATTATCGTCCGTATTCTGAAATTGTCCTCCGAATCAAGCGGAGCATTATTATTCATTTCTTCTCTCCGCATCGTTCGGTCCTTTCTTAAATTGCGGTTACTTTTATTGTTTCTCCGTCCTCGGTATCGACAGCTATTGCGCTGATACACGTTGAGAAGCTATTAATGATATAGTTTGCGATATTATCCTCGATATCCGTTTGGATAAGTCTGCGAAGGTTACGCGCGCCGTATTTCAGGCTATATCCCTTTTTCGCAAGATAATCAACAACTGCGTCGGTATATCTGAAAGTGATATCCTTTTCCAACAATACCTTTTCAAGATCTCCGAGCATGATCTTACAAATTTCTTTTATATTATCCTCGCTGAGTCTGTTAAACACAATGATATCGTCAACACGATTCAAAAATTCAGGGCGCAAGAACTCCTCGAGAGCTTTCATAACCTTTTCTTTATCGCTCTCAACTGCAGTTCTTCCGAATCCTGCCATCATACCGCCGATACTGCTGCCCGCGTTGGTGGTCATAACTATGATCGTATTCTCAAAGTTTACTTCTTTTCCGTGAGAATCGGTTATCCTTCCGTCGTCGAGTATTTGAAGAAGTATATTCATTACGTCGGGGTGTGCTTTTTCTATTTCATCAAAGAGCACGACCGAATACGGTTTTCTTCTGATCTTCTCGGTGAGCTGACCTGCATCGTCATATCCGATATATCCGGGAGGCGAACCGATAATTCGGCTGACCGCATATTTCTCCATAAACTCTGACATATCGAGGCGAATCAGCGCTTCGGGGCTATCGAACAAATAATTTGCGAGAACCTTTACAAGCTCCGTTTTACCGACACCCGTACTACC
>JAZRTU010000147.1:0-14559 GCA_045652185.1 Eubacteriales bacterium
ATAATTATCGTCATTCTTATACTGCAAGGCAGGTAAAGAATGATCTTGCGGATGAAGATACATCGCTCCTTTTTGATCTATATGAAGTGGCTAAATATACATCCAACCCCCATATAAGCGAAGAAGACGTAGATAAAGTTAGAAAAATGAAATAAAAAACCGCTATAAAATATCTCAAAACTGTAATAAATATAGTTGATTTTATAACGGCAAAATGTTATAATGACCATAGATGATTCTGTGGTCATTATTGTTTATATAGAATTAAAGGAAAGGGTAAAAATATGAATGCTTGGAGAAGCTTCCGAGGGGATACATGGAAAAACGAAATTAACGTTCGTGACTTTATTAACGAAAACTATACACCATATCTTGGTGATGCATCGTTTCTTGCGAGCGCAACCGAAAGAACTAAACGTGTCAGCAATGTAGTGTTGGATCTTTTTAGACAAGAGAACGAAAAAGGCGGTGTACTCGATGTCGATACAAACAAAGTTTCTTCGTTGCTTGCCTATGATGCAGGTTATGTTACAGATGAAGATATAATCGTCGGCCTTCAAACCGATAAACCCTTAAAACGTGCCGTTAACCCCTTTGCGGGATATCGTAATGCAGAGCAATCTTGTGAAGCATACGGCTATAAGCTCGGCGACGAAGTGAATAAAGCTTTTGAGTATAGAACGACACATAATACCGGTGTTTTCAGAGTATATACTCCTACAATGCGTAAAGCGCGTCACGTTGGACTTTTAACCGGACTTCCCGATGCATATGCAAGAGGAAGAATAATCGGTGACTACCGTAGAATAGCCCTCTACGGTATGGATAAACTCATCGAGGAGAAGAAAAAGGATAAATTCATTCTTGGAGAAGAAGGAATGAATGAAGAAAATATCCGTCTCCTTGAGGATGTTGCAAAACAAATCGAGTTTATGATCCAACTAAAAGAAATGGCATCAATGTATGGCTATGATATCTCGCTTCCCGCAACTAATGCAAAAGAAGCTGTTCAATGGCTATACTTTGGATACCTTGGCGCAGTAAAAGAACAAAACGGTGCTGCGAACAGCATTGGAAGAATCAGCTCTTTTTTGGATATATATTTTGCTCGTGATATCGAAGAGGGAACTTTGAATGAAAGCGAAGCGCAAGAGATCATTGATGACCTTATCTTGAAATTGCGTCTTGTTCGCCATTTAAGAACACCCGAATACAATGAACTTTTCGCGGGAGATCCCGTTTGGGTAACGTCATCCCAAGGTGGTATGGCGCTTGACGGAAGAACACTTGTAACAAAAACTGACTTCCGTATCCTCCAAACACTCTATAACCTTGGACCTAACGCCGAGCCTAATATAACTGTGCTTTGGTCAGAAGCCCTGCCGAAGCCTTTTAAGGAATTTTGTGCAAAGGTTTCTATCGATACAGACTCTATTCAATATGAAAACGATGATGTAATGCGTCCTCGCTATGGTGACGATTATGCGATCGCTTGTTGTGTTTCTGCAATGAAGGTCGGAAAACAAATGCAGTTCTTCGGTGCAAGATGTAATCTTCCAAAAGTCCTCTTGATGGCGCTCAACGGCGGTAAAGATGAGATCTACGGTGAGCAAGTCGGACCTGTCGGTGAAGCTTGTAAAAATGAAGTTCTCAAATATGATGATGTAATAGAAACGTTTAAAAAATATTGCTCTTGGATGGCGAAACTCTACGTCGATACAATGAACGTTATCCACTTTATGCACGATAAGTATGCCTATGAGCGTCTTATGATGTCGCTCCATGATACGAAGGTGGGCAGATTGATGGCATTCGGTATCAGTGGTCTTTCCGTTCTTACCGATAGCCTCAGTGCAATAAAATATGCAAAAGTTACCCCCGTGTTCGACGAGCGCGGAATAGTTACCGACTTTAACGTAGAAGGTGACTTCCCGAAATATGGTAACGATGATGATAGAGCAGATGAAATAGCCCAATGGATCGTCGAATATTTCTATGCTGAACTTTGCAAAACACCTGCATACAGAAATGCTATACATACACTTTCGGTTCTCACGATCACCTCTAACGTTGTGTACGGCAAGAAAACGGGAAGCACACCGGATGGAAGAAAGAAGGGCGAACCCTTCGCCCCCGGCGCAAACCCGATGCACGGAAGAGATAAAGAGGGAGGTCTTGCGAGCCTCAACTCGGTTGCAAAATTGAGCTACGATTGTTGTCGCGACGGTATCTCGAATACCTTCTCGATCGTGCCCGAAGCACTCGGCGAGGACGAGGAAAGCAGAGTAGAAAACCTTGTAACAGTACTCGACGGCTATTTTATCCAAGATGCTCACCATCTTAACGTTAACGTGCTCAATCGTCAAAAGCTTATAGACGCAATGAATGATCCGTCGCTCTACCCGACGTTGACGATAAGAGTCAGTGGATATGCAGTAAACTTCAATAAGCTCACAAGAGATAAGCAGGAAGAAGTAATAATGCGTACCTTCCACGAAAAAGTATAATGAGAATACATTCGTTTGAATCAGCCGCAGCAGTAGATGGCGATGGAGTCAGATATTGTATCTTCCTGCGTGGCTGTCCGCTCCGCTGTATCTATTGCCATAATCCCGATACTTGGGAAATGGGCGGAGATGATGTTAGCGTGGAACAGGTCGCAAAAAAAATATTGCGCTACAAACCATATTTCAAAAACGGTGGCGGCGTTACCTTCAGCGGTGGAGAACCGCTTTTGCATAGCGAAGATATAACATCACTCGGCGAGATCCTGAAAACAGATAATATCGGATATGCCATCGATACCTCGGGATGCGTAGAGCTTACAGAAAGTGTCAAAAAAGCAGTCAATGGGTCAGATCTGATAATATGTGACCTGAAATTTTGGGATGCGGAAAGCTACTTGAAATATACCGGCGGTTCCTTTGAAAAAGTTGAACGGTTTTTAGAATATTGTAATGAAGCAGAGAAACGTCTTTGGATACGTACAGTTGTCGTACCGAATATCAACGATAATATCGAGATAATGAATAAATATCTCAATATATTGAAAAAAATAAAAAATATCGAGAAATATAAACTTCTCCCATTCCATACAATGGGATTTGAAAAGTATGAAAAACTCGAACTCCAAAATCCTCTTTCATCCACAAAAGCAATGGATAGAACAAAACTGTCCGAATTGCAAAAATATATGGATAAAAATTTATTTTAAGAAAGGAAAATAAAAATGAACATTTTAAAAGATATCGCTAATTTTCTCTATAGCCTTGTAATTTCCTTCGGCTTCAAACTTATTTGGGCTGCAGTTGTTGTTTTCGCAGGTATCTACCTCGTAAAATTAGTTGTAAAACTAATGGAGAAAGCAAATAAGGTATCTCATCTTGATGTTGGCGTAAAAAGATTCTTAGTTAACACTGTGAAAGTACTATGCTATGTATTGATAGTAATTGTCGCAGCAGGTATCGTCGGTATCCCCGCAGCTTCCTTTATTACAGTGCTCGGTTCAGCAGGCGTTGCAATAGGTCTTGCACTCCAAGGATCACTCAGTAATATCGCAGGCAGTATATTGATACTCGTTAATAAACCCTTCGTTATCGGTGATTATATCGATGCAAACGGTGTAAGCGGTACAGTTGAAGATATCGGATTTTTCTACACAACTTTGACGACCCCCGATAACAAAAAAGTAACTGTTCCCAATGGTGCGCTCTCTAATAGCAATATCGTTAATTACAGTGCAAAAAATATCAGACGTGTTGACTTCACATTCTCTGTTGGTTATGAAAGCGATATAGAGCTTGTTAAAAAGCTTCTCGTAAAAGCAGCAGTAACCCATCCTCTCGTGCTTAAAGAGCCGCTTCCCTTCGTTGGTCTTTCTACCCACGGTGATAGCGCATTAGCATTTACTCTTAGAACATGGGTAAATAGCGGCGACTATTGGACAGTATACTTCGATCTTAACGAAACCGTAAAAGCTGAATTTGATGCAAATGGTATAGAAATCCCCTATAACCAACTCGACGTCCACGTTAAAAATAAATAACGAAAAAACTTCACGTTTCATAACGTGAAGTTTTTATTTTGCATTGACATCAATAGTTGTCTGTTATATAATCCAATTAAGAAAAAACTTCTTCGGAGGAGACCATGGATAAGATATATAACGTCAACGATTACCTACACCTCTACGACGGCAACGATTGTACCCTTGCTGTTATAGCCGCAATCAATGATGCAAGGCGAGATGGTGGTATTATAAGCTTTGAAAAGGGTGAATACCACTTTTATGAAAAGCATACCGAAAAAAGACTCTGCGCACCATATGGCTCCATAACGGTGAAGAATATCGCGTTTCCCCTGTTCGATACCGAAAATATCATTATCGACGGCGCGGGCTCTGATTTCATCTTCCACGGACTTGTCAGCCCGTTTGCAATAGAGCGTTCAAAAAATATCATTTTGAAAAACTTCACCGTCTCCTATGAACGTCCGTTCCATACCGAAGGACTTATCGTAAACGCTAACGACGATGAAAAATGGTTCGATTGCGAAATAGATAGGGTAGCCTTCCCGATCCATACCGAGAATGGAAAACTCGATGCATATACACCATACTATACCTTCGAAAGCCCATACCATCTCTTGACCGAATATGATGCTGTTCTTCGTGAACCGGCACATAATACTCGTTATTATGCGTTGAAGCGCGAAAAAGTGGAGGATATCGCTAACTATACCGACAATGGATATACAGGTAACTTTTGGATAGAAAACCTCGATGAAAAAACAATAAGAGTCTATATGCCCAATAAAAAAATGCCAAAAGTCGGTAACGTGATGACCTTTCTCAACGATGGCAGACCTTGTGTTGGCGTGTTCTTTGAGAATTGTGAGAACGTAACACTGCAAAATGTCGATTTCTTCGATAGCGGCGCAATGGTCGTTGTCGGCCAGCTTTCAAAGGATACAATGCTCGACGGTGTAAGAATAAGACTTCGTAAAGAAACCGAAAAAGGCTACGATCCGAAGCGAGTCGTCTCTTGTAGCGCCGATGCAACTCATTTCGTCTGCTGTATGGGTAAGCTCGAAATAAAGAATTGTGTGTTCGAAAATATGCTGGATGACGGAACGAATATCCATGGTATGTATTCAAAAATTACCGAGCGCCTCGGAAAGAATATCCTTGCCGCAAGAACGGAGTGTAACCATAAACAGTTCTTAAGTGTCGGCGATACAGTAAGCTTCCAAAAGCTCACCTCGTATGAAGAGGTAATGCGTGCCGTCGTCATCGATATCACCGAACGTCCCGACCAAAACGATAGAGTGTTGACCTTCGACCGCGAAATAATCGATTCCGTCGATACTGAGTATTTTATCGATAATATAACTGCCGTCCTCAGCGAAACACATATCCATAACGTAATAACGGGAAATAACCGCCCTCGCGGATTTCTCGTTGCAACCAAAGGTAAGGTCGTAATAGAGGATTGTACCTTCCATAATTCCTCTTCGGGTATCCATATGCAGCCGTTCGGAATGGAGTATCTCGAAAGCCAACCCGCAGAGGATGTGACCATCCGACGTTGCCACTTCGTGAATTGCGGTTATTCCGATAATTGTGCCGCAATAAGCATTACCCCGAGAGTCGAGAACAGTAAAGCACCGGTGCATAAAAACGTGTCGATCTATGATTGCACCTTCGATTCCTTCGGCGCTCCCGCAATAGAGTCCAATAATACCCAAAACCTTCAGATCTACGGCAATACCTACAATAAAACCAACATCTATCCCGAGATCTTCCCGAGAGAGAATATCATATTGCGCGATTGTAACCTCGAGTAATAATAAAAGCAGAGCATAAAGCTCTGCTTCTATTTTTCCTAATCGTTTAATTCTTTTTTCTTTGATTCCTTTTCGAACTGCATACGGTAAAGTCCGTAGTAATGTCCTTTTTTCTCAAGAAGCTCAGCGTGATTTCCTTCTTCAAGTATCTCTCCGTGCGAAAGTACAATGATCTTGTCAGCATGCTGAATAGTCGAAAGCCTGTGCGCAACCATAAGCATCGTACCAATATTCATCATCTTTTCGAGCGAATCCTGAATAAGAAGCTCGGTTTCCGTGTCAATATTGGCAGTCGCCTCGTCTAATATCATCACAGTAGGTTTGTGAACGATTGTGCGAGCAAACGAAAGAAGCTGTCTTTGACCGGCGGAGAAGTTGTTACCTCTGTCGCGAACAGGCTCGTCAAGACCAAGCGATAGCTTGTCAATAAAGTGATCAGCATTAACGTAGCGACACGCTTCCATAACCTCGGCATCACTGATGCCTTCAGCACCCAAAAGAATGTTCGAACGAATTGTACCCGAGAACAAGAATACGTCTTGTAGCATCTGACCAAAATGACGGCGTAAAGACGATTTTTTAATGGTTCTGATGTCGTGACCGTCAACGAGGATCTGTCCCTTTTGAATGTCCCAGTTGCGGCAGAGAAGCGAAAGTATCGTCGTTTTTCCCGAACCCGTCGAACCAACGAACGCTATCGTGTCTCCTGCTTTAACAGTAAACGAAACGCCCTTGAGAACCCATTCGTCGGGCTTGTATGCAAACCAAACGTCTTTAAACTCAATATTACCTTCAACTTGCTCAAGTTCAATTGCATCTTCAGCATCTTGAACCTCAGGCACCATATCGAAAATAGTAAATATCTTTTCTGCCGAAGCAAACGCCGATTGCAACCAGTTGAATTGTTCAGCAAGGTTTTGGATAGGATTGTAAAATTTGTTTATGTAAGAATAGAATGTAACAACGAGATTGCTCGTAATAACTTGACCAAGGAATGAGAAATCTTTGATGTAGTTTCTCGCCGAAAGATAGAGAAGACAAAGCACGCTCGAAACGTAAAGCATGTAAACAAGCGGGCGGAAAATACTAAATACAAGCATCTCACCTTGTTTCGATTTTCCGAGAGCCTCGTTTTTCTTGTCAAATTCTGCTTTTTTCTGCTCCTCGCGATTGAAGCTTTGAATTATCTTCATACCCGAAAGGTTCACAGAAAGGAATGTGTTGATATCCGTTGTTCCATCCTTAACCTTGCGATAAGCCTTTCGCGAGAATTTGCGGAATATGATAGTGAATAATACAATAAAAGGAACAAAGCACAAAACCATAAGCGTCAGCATATAGTTAAGGCAGATCATTGCGACGAGCACGCCGATAATAATGAAACAGTTCTTAACGAGATTAACGATAAGATTGGTGAACATCATCGAAATAGCGCCGGTATCATTCGTAACACGAGTCACGAGCTTGCCAACGGGGATTCCGTTGAGTTGATTGTGCGAAAGATTTTGAATGTGTGCAAACAGATCCTCGCGAATTTGCGAAATGATCTTTTGACCGGTCTTTTGAAGTGTAATTGCTTGAACGTAAGAGCAAACGAGCGAAACGATAAGAATACTTGCATAAATACCAACAAGCTTATAAAGTTCCGTCAGCTCAAAATCGGCTTTAATGACCTCAACGATCTTTCCCATCAAAATAGGAGCAATAATATCATATGAGATCGAAAATATCATAACAAGCAAAACTAAAACAAAGTTTTTCCAATAAGGCTTTGCGTAACGAAGCAATCGTTTCGTTATCTCGCTGTCTTCCATGTATCTGTCAAACCCAATAGCCTCTTTTTGCTTTCTGATCTTCCAAAACGCCATAATGAGTATAATTGATAATACACCCAAAACAGCGCCAACAATAATAAGCGGTAAAAACTCACGCATCAGCCTTCACCTCCGCTTCTTCGTCGTCAAGTTTTTGAAGCTCGACCATATTGTGATATGCTTCGCATCTTTCATAAAGCTCATCGTGACTACCAACATCAACCAAATGTCCGTCATCAATGAAGATTATCTTGTCCATTGATTCAATAGTAGAAATACGATGTGCAATAAGAATAGTAGTTTTACCCGAACGGATATTTCTAAGGTTTTCAAGAATGACCTTTTCCGTCTTGACGTCAACGGCAGAAACCGAGTCGTCGAGAATAAGAAGCCCCGCGTCCTTTAAAAGTGCACGAGCGATAGAAATACGTTGCTTTTGTCCGCCGGAAACAGTAACTCCACGCTCGCCGAGTATAGTTTCGTATTGATCGGCAAATTCGGAAATATTTCCGTGTATGTCCGCCATCTTCGCAGCTCCAATAACAGAATCTATATCCTTGTTGTCACAAGCAAACGCAATGTTGTTTGCAATAGTAT
Organism: Eubacteriales bacterium; assembly: GCA_045652185.1. Taxonomy (GTDB): domain Bacteria; phylum Bacillota; class Clostridia; order Oscillospirales; family CAG-382; genus UMGS1307. Next base: position 8,256 of record JAZRTU010000147.1, read on the forward strand.
CGCTAAAAAGGAAATTGTCTTGCGGAACGTAAGATGCATATTTTCTAACTGTTTTTATCGGAATAGAGTTAACGTCATACCCATCAATAAATATCGTGCCGTCGGGAACATTGTATGTACGAAGTATAAGATCAACGATAGTCGTTTTTCCGGCACCCGTTTTTCCAATAAGTCCAACGTGTTCTCCCGCGTTTATCTTAAACGAAAGATCGGTGAGCGCATCATATTCAGCTCCGGGATGACGGAAAGTAAGATTTCTAAATTCGATCTCACCCATTAACGGCTCGGGCTCAATAACTCCCTCGCGGTCGCAAACGTCGGGCTTCGCCTCCAATAGCTCTCCAATACGCTTGAGCGACGCCTTGCCGCGCGAGTGCATCTCAACAAGCTGAGACACAGCCATAATAGGCCAAACAATAGAAGTGAAATATCCAATAAACTCAACGAGCTGACCGGCATCAAAGCTACCCTTGTAAACGAGATAACCGCCGTAACCAAGAATAACGCAAATAACTGATTCAACGAACAACGTAACGAGTATCATAAGAAGTGTTGCAAGCTTCGTGTGAGAAACGTTTGTGTCCTCATTAGTCTTATTTAGCTTTTTGAACGACATTATCTGAACCGTTTCCTTGACAAACGCCTTGACAACTGCAATTCCCGAAAACGTCTCTTGCGAAAAATCCGAAAGAGAAGAGAACGCCGCTTGTCGTTTGTCCCATCGACTTTCGAGCTGATGGTCAAGAAGCGCACCGATACCGAGTAAAAATGCCATAGGAATAGTAGAAAGTAAGGTTAAAACAGGGTCCATCTGATACATCTTGATAATAGCAAGCGCGCCGAGAAAAACAGCATCGCAAAACATCAAAACTCCCCAGCCAAAGCAGTCTTGAACGGTTTCAAGATCGTTTGTGAATAAAGTCATAAGATTTCCGACCTTGTTCACTTGATAATATTGTTGTGAAAGATCTTTGCAGTGATTGAACATTCGTCCGCGAAGATGAGTCTCCATCTTTACGGCAGCACCACGAAAGCAAATTCTCCAAAGAAAGCGTCCGACGATCAGACATAAAATAACGAATATCATCGGAAAACATATTTTATCAAGCAAAAAATCCATATCAAATGGAACTGAAACACCATCAACAACGGCAGTACCGTAAATAATTCCATTTATAACCATTCTGTAGAATTCCGGTATCTCAAGTTGCATATAGTCAACCATTACCAATGCAATTAGCCCGAACAATAAAGTAGGTAAGTAGCGTATGTAATAGCGGTTGACATACTTTCCAAATAGCATAAAAAACCACCTCTTTTACCTTTATATCATAATACATTAGTCAACATTATACACCCATATATATATCTTCGTCAATACCCGAATATGAATATTTGGATATAATTTAAAGTTGACACTGATATAATAATATGTTAAAATCAATACATCAAAATGTAAAAGAGGTTACAAATGGAAACTTGGCATAAAGAATCAGTTGTCTATCAAATATACCCAAAAAGTTATATGGATACAAATGGTGACGGAATCGGTGATATACGTGGAATAATCGAAAAGCTTGATTATATAAAATCTCTCGGCGTAAACTGCGTGTGGCTTTCGCCATGCTACCCCTCGCCCGGAGACGATAATGGCTACGATATATCCGATTACAGAGGTATCGCAAAAGAGTATGGTACTCTTGAAGAGTTTAAAGAAATGCTCGACGGAATGCATAAAAGAGGTATACGTCTTTTGATGGATCTCGTCGTTAACCATACCTCCGACGAGCACGAATGGTTCGTCGAAAGTCGTAAAAGTAAAGATAACCCCTATCGCGATTATTATATCTGGCGCGATGGCGTGGACGGCAAAGCGCCAAACGAGTGGACGGCAGCCTTTGGCGGTAGCGCTTGGGAATACGACGAGCAAACAGGGCAATATTATCTCCACCTGTTTTCAAAAAAACAACCCGACTTGAATTGGGAAAACCCAAAAGTGCGCCAAGAGATCGCCGATATGATAAACTACTGGCTCGATATGGGTGTCGATGGTTTCAGATGCGACGTTATCAATAATATCTCGAAGGATTTCACAAGATCATATGCAGGCGGAAACGGTCCGAGACTCCACGAGTACCTCCATGAGCTACACGAAAGAGCACTCGGTCCACATAAAGCATTGACCGTTGGTGAAACTTGGGGATTGACTCCCGACCAAGCATTAATGCTAACAAGCGAGAGCAGGGGAGAACTCACAATGACCTTCCAGTACGAGCATCTCCTCCTCGGAAGAGTAGGTGGCGATAAATTCGACCCCGAGCCACTCGATAAAAAGGCTTTTGTTGATATCCTCGCAAAATGGGAATACGGGCTCAAAAACGATAGCTATCCCGTTTTAGTAATGGAAAACCATGACCAACCGCGCGCACTCTCCAGATTTGGTGATAGATATAACTACCCCTATGAAAGCGCAACAATGCTCGCATCCTTGCTCTATGGAATGCGAGGAGTCCCATTTATCTACCAAGGCCAAGAACTTGGACTCCATGATCCAACCTTCAATTCGATGAGCGAATACCGCGATATCGAAACTATAAACGCATATAACGATCTCAAAGCAACAGGCAAATATACCGAAACCGAGCTTCTCGCAAAAATGCAGTACGGTAGCCGCGATTGCGGAAGAACACCAATGCCTTGGACGAATGAAAAACACGGCGGATTTACAACGGGAGAGCCGTGGATCAAATCACAAATAGACGAAGGCTTCACCGTAGCCGAGCAGGATAAAGAAAAGCGTTCAGTTCTTAATTTCTATAGAAAACTCTTTTCCTTGCGTAATACCGACCCCTGCTTGAAAGACGGCGAATTTACGCTTTTGATGAATGAAAATGACGTCAGCGTGTATACGAGAACAGCCGAAAATGAGACGGTGTATGTAGTAAGTAACTTCTCATCGGAAGAAAAACCGCTCCCCGAGTGTGTGCCCGACGGCGCGAAAGTAATTCTTAATAACTATGAAGGAATAGGGAAGACACTAAAACCCTACCAATCCTTCTGGGTGAAAAAATGAAATACGTTCTCGTAACAGGTGCTTGCGGTGGAATGGGAAGAGCGTGCGTAAAAACACTAACGGAAAACGGCTACAAAGTTATCGCACTCGATAGAATGAAATACGAAACCGAAACCGCTTTTTCCGTAGTCGCAGATATCACAAACGAAGAAAGCATGAAAATTGCCTTTGAAAAAGTAAAAGAGATCACCCCCGAGCTTTTTGCTGTAGTGCATCTCGCAGGAATATATATGCTCGACTCGCTTGTCGAAATGGAAACGAGTAGCTATAAAAAAATATTCGACGTCAACGTTATCGGTGCGTTTATAGTCAATAAAACGTTCCTCCCGATGCTGAAAAAGGGAAGTCGAATAATAATAGTCACAAGCGAGCTCGCACCACTCGATCCGCTACCGTTTACAGGTGTGTATGCAGTGACGAAATCCGCACTTGATAAATATGCATTCTCGCTTCAAATGGAGCTTCAACTCCTCGGTATCAGTGTAAGTGTAGTTCGTTCCGGCGCAGTAGAAACATCAATGCTCGGTGTGTCAACAACAGCGCTCGATAATTTTTGTAACAATACAAAGCTTTATTCGTGTAATGCAAAACGATTTAAAAATATCGTCAATTCAGTAGAAGCACGTTCCGTTAAACCTGAAAAACTTGCGAAAAAAATATTCTCGATAATGTCGAGTTCTCGCCCACATTTCATCTATAAACTGAACCGTAACCCGCTTCTCTTGCTATTGGACGTGTTGCCGAAGTCCCTTCGCTTTTTAATCATAAAATTTATACTAAAATAAGGTGAAATCAATGCTAAATAAACTCATAAAAAGTATAATCGACCAAGATAAAGCTCCAATAGTGATTTGTGACTTCGATTCTGTAATAGTCTATATGAACCCCTCGTCCATCGAAAAATATCATTCTGACCTAACAGGTAAAAGCCTAAAAATGTGCCACACTCCCGATTCCAATGAGAAAATAGAAAAAGTCCTCTCGTGGTTCAAAATGTCAAGTGAAAATAATGTCGTCTATACATATCGAAACGAAAAAGAGAATAAAGACGTCTATATGGTCGCCCTCCGCGACGATAACGGAACACTTATAGGCTACTACGAAAAACACGAATATCGCGAAATAGAAACTATCCCACTATATACAATGTAAAAAAGATAAGGACAGAGAAACTAAATCTCTGTCCTCTTTTCTTAGGCAATAGATCCCCGACAATTAGATCTGTCGGGGATTTCGTTCGTTAAATTGGATTTGGTTGAAATTATTACTTGTAATAAATGATGATATTTCTAACCACGATAACGCAGATAAGCTTGCAGGATTTCTTCAACATCATTTTCATTTTGTGTATATTCTTCGCAAATCTCATTGCAAAGCCATGCATAATAATCATTAATCGCCTCAATAAATGAGGTCAAAATATCTTCGATGGTGCTATATTCTGTTCTCACAGGAAGGCGTATCTGAGGAATATCTTCGACATTGTCAAACACAGGATAAGAAGGAAAATCAGCCCAATAAAACAAATATCCAACACGTTTGCCTTTTCTATTAATCAAATAATGATTATATTCGAAGTCCACCCATAAAGTGATGGGGATGCGATAATTACGCTCCATCCATGTTACAAAAGAACGAAGTTCTGTTTCAACTTCCTTCTCTATTCTTTTATCGAAACCAATATTAAATTCAGGCAAGATACTTTCACTAACTTTTAGTTCTATCGTTTGAGCCTTTTTCCAAACACTGCTTTCTGTCACAATAATCACCTCTTCGTCAAATTGGAATTTATATTTTTACACCAAAAAACTCCTTGTTTTCACTAATTTTTCCTTCGATAATTTCAGCTAATGCTTTCATATATTTTTTCTTGCTGTACCAAAAGAATGGATTTTTAAGACCAAATATCCATTTTTGATGTTTTTTTAATATTTCGTTGTTATTCCAAACATTCAGCTGTCTTTGTATCAAAACAGGGTAAGCAGTTGAAAAACCATCAGAAAAATAAAAATCTATTTCATCTCTTTGTAACAATTCAGATATCGTAAAGCAGCCACTATCATTATAAAAACTATAAGTTTTTGTTACCCAATTACCAAATGGCGTGCTCTTGAATGTTTGCTCTGTAAATTTCAAATTGTATTTCTCTACCAAGAACATTAACTCTTTAACAGCATATTGCATAGTATTTTCCTTTCTCCAAAGCTCTTTGACATCTTGAATTTAATTAAATACAAGTTTATAGTCAGTTCCCACATCATCTCAATTATACAATACCCACGGCAATATTGCAACATATTTTCTCTGCATTCGTTCGTTTTTCGTCTTTCTTCTGCAATTGTATATACTTCCCAAACCCATACAATTGAAAATAATAAAAATGATATTAAAATAAAACCGAAAAACTCCACTCAGATAAGAGTGGAGTTTTCAGTTGTTTATTATGATTAGCAAGAGTTTTTTAATTGGATATATCTAAGAGCGCATCAAAAGAATCGTATTTTTGGATTTCGTTCTTTTCTACACTTACAAGTAATATCCAACTTGTAATCTCATCATTAATAACCTCTTGATCTTTTTCTTGAATAATAGAAAAGCAAAGAGAATCATCCTTCGTTATAATTTCCCCAATATGAAATCTTAAAGAATTGTTGTTTGTCGGAATATAAATAATCAGCATTGAGTGCTCTTCATAAAAGATTTCTCTGTCGAATTGTGCTTGTTTTAAAGCTGCTTCAAATGAGCGTACATTTTCAAGCCCAAGTTCCAAACTTAAGATGTTTTCATATTTTGACTTAAATTGATTTAAATCTTCCAAAGTTTCAATTCTGAAAATTGGGAAGTGTTCATTTGGTTCACTTTGCAATAAGTCTTTGTTAAGTGCTTCGTCATAAATTCTTTGATCGTCAGATTGAACACCGTAACCAATAGTATAGGCGTACGGTCCTTCAACATCTTCAGGTCCGCGAATTAGTCTAACAGCGAACACTGCTACGATCATTAGACATAAACATACTGCCATTGTCCCCCATTTTAACAATGGTGAGTGAGCAAACCATATAGTTATTGATTTCTTTTTTTGTTGCTCGTGTGCATCACGGATGTAATTTTCGTTAATATTTCCAAGCGCTTCGTAAATTTGTTCTTTTTTCATAGGTCATAACCTCGTTGAATAAGATAATTGTGTAATTTTCTTCTAATACTGCTCAGCATCATAGATACAGCTGTATA
>JAZRTU010000148.1:0-5607 GCA_045652185.1 Eubacteriales bacterium
GATGCCGTCTCTGCCGACGAAAGTGAGCCTGCCGACGAAAGTAAGCCAGCCGACGAAAGTGAGCCTGCCGACGAAAGCAACGATATAGCGGAAGAATCCGGTTACGTCGTTTTACCAACGTATGATTACGTTCCCGACTCCGAATTGCTCAACAAATTCTTCACCGAAGGAATCGTTGACAAAAAACACGTCGAATGCTTTTTGGAACTTAATAATACGATTCCCGACGTCTATAGCTTCTACGGTTATTTTAATATCTCCAAAGAGAAAAGAGCGAACTTCTCTCAAATGTATTCATATACCCATTGGGTTAACCTCGGTTTCCTTTTAGAGTATTACGGAATAACGGAGATCGAGTATCAGAACTACGTTAGCGTCGTCCATAATCTATACAATGATATCTTGGGCTATGGTAAAGGCACCGAAAAGCTCGACAAACGCTATCCTCTCTTCCGCTATGTAAAGGGCTGGTATAGTGAAAACTATATGGAAGACCCGGTGATGATAAAAGCGGACTACGAGAAAAAGGGCGATACGTATTATGCCGAAAACCGCGATGGCAAGCATAACTTGATCTATTATACAATAGACTACCGCCTGATAAATTACGTCGGAAAAGATAAATTCGACGAATATCTCGACAAGACTGACGACGTAAATATCTTGAGCTTCATCGACTATTTTGAGCTCGATTGGTATACCTTCAGCGGAATCATCAACGAAGATGCCTCCGCAGGCTTGCCATATAATACTTATTTCGTCTTCGGAACAGACGAGCAAAAAGCAGCGTATTTCGGCTTTGTCGATGACCAAATCGAGCTCGACAAAACGCTTTTCCGCCCGCTTTCTTCCCCCAATAACGATAACGTCCAAGCAATAGGCGACGGTATCCACGATCCGAGATATTTCCTTCTGACCGAAGAGATATTCTCAAAGCTCCTCGGTAAAAAAGTTGAGTTTACAAATACGTTTATCAACGATACGAACGAGTTTGCGAAAATGTTCTATATGACGGATAATTGGAACTTCGGCTTCTTTATCGAGTATTACGGAATAACTCGCGAGCAGTGGGAAGAATGGTGCGACGAGCTGTATCCGATCGAACAACGTGATACGAAAGGTCTCGCTTGGCAATATGACCTCTGGTTCAACCAAAGATATGAGCAAAACGTGATGACCGTCTCACGTTACTATGATTTCCCCGAGGTGCGTACGTATTACGGTGAAAAGATCGATTCGAAATATAACAGCACATATTATAAGATCGACAGAGAACTGATCTTGTTGGTCGGAGTCGATAAGTTCGAGGACTTCCTCGATAAATATGAAGGAACTGCAGATTGCAACGTAATGAAATTTATCGAAGAATACGGCTTGAAAAAAGCAGATCTCGAAGCATTGTATGATTTCGAAGCAGACGACGGACTCAGACAGGCATACAATATCGAAATGATGTTCGATCGACCGGAAGCATATTTCGGCTACGCAGAATAACGAAAAACGAGCTTATACCGTTTGGTATAAGCTCATTTTTTAACTCAAAGCGGAAACAACGTCGGAAACTAACCCCTCCGCACCCGACACAACGTCAGACACTACCGAGTCACCCATTGATACCGCATCGGATACAAATGAGTCACCCTTGCTGACCGCATCGGAAACGGCAGATGAAATGTTGTTTTTCGATACGTTGTTTTTGCTCTCGTCCTTCGAGTTGTTGTCCATCAAGCCGTCGCATGAAGCACACGCGAACGCAAGTAAAGCCACAAGAACAAATATAATTAATTTTTTCATATTTCCTCCAATTTAAATAGTAGATAAAAAGAGAAAACTCCTTTCGAATTATTATTTCCCGCAATCATCGTGAAATATTCCAAAAGGAGTTTTAAAAATTTTTTTAAATTATTTGTCTTCTTTTTTATGAATAGAAGCGAGTGCCGAAAGAATATCATCGATGTTTTCTTCTTCCTTAACAAGGTCGCTTTTCTTCGTCGGACGCTTCGATTCGAAAAATCTCTTTTCGTTTTTCTTTTGCTCGGTTTCTTCTTTGGTGTCGTCGCCTTCTTGAATCGCTTCTTCCGCTTCGCTTTCGTCCTCGAGGTCAACCTCTTTTTCGTCCTCGATAACGATCATGTCGGAATCATCGTCTTCGAACACGTCTTCCGCTTGAGCTTCTTCCTCGTTCGGCAAAACAGGATCAAGAATGGCGGTGGTTTCGTTAACGTCATATTCGTCGTCGTCTTTGAGACGCGGCTCGATAATAAAATTATCGTCTTGATAAGTAGCCTTGTCGTTTGCGTTTCCGTAAATCTGAGAAAGACTCGGCTTGTTGTGCATAACTCGCGTCTGAGTTCCGTAGTTGATGTCCTTCAATCTCTCGTTGATAAGATCGCGAAGCTCATAAATATCGATCGAAATATCGTTGGCTTTGATTATGATAGCGGGCATACCTGCATCGATGTTATCACTTATCTCGTTTCTCGCCGATTTAGTAAGCCCCATAAATACTTTTTTCGTGGTTCTGAGACTGATACCCAGCCAATCGCATTTTTTGTCACCGAAAAGCTTTATATCAGCAATATTATCCCAAGAAACAAATGCGATACCGCCATCGGGAATAGTGTAGTCAAAAATTCCTTCGTCGGTAATAATAACTGACTTAGGCGGGGAAATGAGCTTGATGACGTGAAAAGTCGTCTTATAACCGAAAAATGCTGTTCCAATACAACCGATAACGAGATAAACTATCTTGAGATAGATTGCATACGAACCGGTCAGCGTATTCGTAGCGGGTAAGATAATACAGTATATCGATGCAAACAGAAATATAATAGAGAAAAAAGCTAAAAATAAACTGGGGAGCCGTTTGGCTTTTATAATAGTATCGTTGTTTTCCATATCTATCTCCTTTTATTTATATGATGTTTCGTTTAGCGGGATATCTCTGTGATAAACTCTGAAGCTGTGAACGAGCTCGTCACCGTAGTATACCTCAAACATAAACGACACGCTGTCATCAACTTGATCGAAAATGCCGCTTCCGATACTGCCCGACTCATCGCTGCCAAACACATTTGAAAGATCAATGCTTTCGCTCTCTCTGTATGAAACGTTGTCCAAAACGTCGATCTCAACACCGCTAAAGCATACTCTCTCATAGCCGTATTCAAATCGAGAATCGGAAACTCGGTTTACCATCGTGTAGACGTTTCCTTTGTTGTCCTTGAGAACGTAGGAGAGCGGTCTGTCGAGTTCGCCGCCTGTTAATCTCCTGCTGTTGAAACGAACGCCGATCTCAAACTCATTGACGTCGGGAGCGTAGACCATGCGACGAAGCATCACCATACCGCTGTCGCTCGCAGTGTGCTTCGAGTCAACGCGATATAACTCAAATTCCTTCGGCGCAGATGCATAAACTTGTCTTGCCTCTTCCGAAAGAACCGTTTGCGTAACGAGCTTCATCTCCTTGCTGACGTACATTCTGAAGAAAATTACAAGATATATCGCAATAGCGCAAAAATATATAAAGCTCTTGAAAATTGCTTTAACAACCTTGCTTGATGTCCATCGCATATCAAGCAATTCGTCATCGGGGAAATAATCGCCTCTGTAATCCATAAAATTACCACCCTTTTTTTATTATATGTAAATGTTAGTATTATTTATGACCAATAGTTTTTGTCAAGACTTCTGAGCTGAATAGCTCCGAGAATATGCCCTTTTTTGATATCGTCGCTTCTGTCGATGTCCGCAAGCGTTCTCGATAGTCTGAGTATCCTGTCATATCCGCGCGCAGACAACCCAAGACGGTCGTAAGCAGTCTTCAAAAGTGCTTTTCCCGCATCGTCAGGCACACAGTATTTGCGCAACTGCGCTTGTCCCATCTGCGAATTGGCAAGAATACCGTCGCCACCGCTTTTAAAACGTGCCTTTGCAAACTCTCTCGCCGCAACAACGCGTTTGCGTATCTCGCTTGATGATTCCGACGGACGTGTTCCCGATAACTTGTCAAAATCAAGCGCAGGAACCTCGATTTGTATATCAATTCTGTCAAGAAGCGGACCTGATATCTTCGAAAGATATGAGTGCCGCGATGACGGAGAACAAGTGCATTCGTGATTGGGACTGCCGTAATATCCGCATTTGCATGGGTTCATCGCACAAATGAGCATAAAGTCACTCGGGAAAGTCACCTTCCCGTTGACACGAGTGATCGTAACCTTTCCGTCCTCAAGCGGCTGACGTAATATCTCCATCGTGCTCTTGTCGAACTCGGGAAGCTCGTCGAGAAAAAGCACACCGTTGTGAGAAAGCGATATCTCACCGGGAGTCGGTGTCTTACCACCGCCCGCAAGTCCTGCCGCCGACATAGAATGGTGCGGCGAACGGAACGGCTTCGTGAAAAGAAGCGGCGTGTCAGCCGAAAGCACACCCGCAATAGAGTGTATCTTTGTCGTTTCAATAGCTTCTTCGAGCGTTTGTGGCGGAAGAATTGACGGAAGCCGTGACGCGAGCATACTCTTGCCCGAACCGGGAGGACCTATCATAAGAAGATTGTGTGCGCCCGCAGCAGCAACCTCAAGCGCCTTTTTCGCCTTGTCTTGTCCTTTAACATCCGAATAATCGAGAAGATTTCCGAGCGACTCCGCTTTGAAATCATCAATAGAAAACTCTTGCTTTAAAATGGGCTTTATATCCATCAAATGCTCGTAAAGCTCAACAACATTCGAAACAGGGAAAACGTCAATACCAACGGCAGCCGAAGCTTCCTTTGCGTTTTCAAACGGAACGTATATCTCCCTAAACCCCGCGTTTCGCGCAGCAATAGCCATCGAAAGCGCACCGCGTATCGGGCGAAGCGCACCCGTCAGCGAAAGCTCACCAACGAAGCATTTTCCGTCAAGGTCGAGGTTTTGAAGTGCATCCTCTTTGATCAGCGACAGAAAGATCGGGAGGTCAAAAGCAGAGCCTTCCTTCTTCTTATCAGCAGGTGCAAGGTTAACGGTCAGCATTCCGTTGAAAAGCCGAAATCCGTTTGAGGTTATCGCAGAACGAACTCTGCTTCCTGCCTCTTTGACGGCGGCATCGGGAAGCCCGATTATCCTCAGTTCACTCGATCCGGAAAGCGATTGAGATCTTCCGCCGCGAGAAGCTTCAACAGTAACTATAAACGCATCAATACCATGAAGCGCAGCAGAATAGATAACCGAAACCATAACCAAGCCCTTTCTCAAATGTCAAGATAATTATACATAATTATAATAACACTTTTCTTCCAAAAATACAAGTGCCAAATCGATCTTTTCGCCGAAACATAATAATTTCACCGAAAATACAAAAACGCCCCCGAAGGAGCGTTTCGAAAAGAGAATATTTAGTTGTGTGAGGATATATAGCATTAATAATAAACATATACAAATAGTATAAGAAGATATTTTTTTATAAATATCAACTCCTAACCTAATAATTTAGCATTGATTTTCCATTTATCGTCATTTATTTTATGCAAATGTTCATCCCATTTTGTTACTTTAGAAACTATATTGGAATCATTTAACGCTTGTACTTCATCTTCATTTGCCAACACCATAATGGAAAAAGGCATAC
>JAZRTU010000149.1:0-5833 GCA_045652185.1 Eubacteriales bacterium
ACACAGCTTTTTGTTAACGGCACACCAATAGGTGAGCTTATACCAACAGTAACTGATTCGAACGTAGTATTCACGATCCCAACTATCCCCGCAGGTGGCAACGTCGTGATAGTATACAGAGTCAGAATCAACGAATTTGCACCGATTGTCGCAGGCAGTACTATTACGAACACAGCGTCATATATTGGTGATGAGACTTGTAACGATTTCAGCGTCGATAATGTAATAACAGTAGAAGAATTTGCAGACGTAAGAATTTTCAAATCAATGTCTCCCGATCCGATCATGTGCGGAACACCGATAACTTATACTTTTACGCTTTATAACTACGGTAACAGCGTAGCGACAAACGTAACACTTGTTGATACGTTTTCGCCTGCCCCTGCCACAGTCACAGTGACACTTGACGGCGTTCCGGTAGAATCAAGCGATTATACCTATGTGGGCGGTACTCTGACGTTCCCGACGGGCGCTGCTCAGCTCACCTTGCCACCCGCAACGTTCGAAACAGAAGAGGATGGCAGCGTGACGGTAACACCGAGTGTGACAACTATAACCGTAACAGGTGTTCTCACCAACTCATAAAAGAGCGGACAAAATGCGGACGATTTTTCAGCAATAAGCTGATATAATAAAAATACCCCCCGCAATTCGCATCAGCGGTCGCGCGAAGAAGAGCAAATGCTTTTCGGAGGGCGGCCGTATTTTTTATGAAAGGAAGTAAAATGGAAATTAAATTTATCGTTCTGAAAAACAATATCTATCAAGCGAAAAGAACCGGTCACCTTGTTTGTAACAATAGTGAGTACGTTGCGTATTTTACGTTTGATAAGCATTGGAACGGCATCGCGAAAACTGCGCGATTTACCTGCTACGGAAATAATAAAAAACCGCTCGAGCAATTTGACGTTCCGATCATTGATGGAAAATGCAAGCTCCCACCGATATTGATAGCAGGCAAAGTGACGGTAGGTGTGTTTGGCGGCGATATCATATCGTCAAATGTAGCGAAACTGACGTTTCTCGAAAGTCCCCTTGGAAGCGAAACCGTAATAAAAACACCCCACCCCGAGAAAAACGTCTATAACAGGTTAATGACGCTTTTCGAGAAATATTATCTCAAATCCGCAAGAATAAATGAAAACGGTGAGCTCGTTTTCGAAAGAGGAGACGGCAGCGTTATCAATGCGGGTAGCTGCGATGGTGTAACGGTAGTCGGCGAAAAACAACAAGCGGATTGGAACACGACCGATGAGAGCGACCCATCGTTTGTAAAAAACAAACCGCTCTTGGAGAATAATGTGGAGAAGAATAGTACAAACGCCGTGAGCTCGTTTGCAATATTTGATGAGTTGTCAAAAAAACTCGATGCTCCACAGAGCGAAGGGCTCGACGGTCAGGTGCTTTGTTGCGGTCAAAAAGGGCCGTATTGGAGTAAAGTCGATCAACTTGAGCGCGTTTCTGTCGAAAATGTATCGGGCTTAAAAGAGGAGATGGATAAGCTTGAGGACTCGTTGAGCGAGAAACTCGAAAATATCCAAACTACTTCGCTCCAACCAACTCCGCTTTTTGCAAACGATATCGACGAATGCGAGGATACGACGAAGCTATACGTCCTACCTGACGGCTTTATCTATGCATACGCAAAGAAAACCGAAACGATCGTCCCAACAAATCAGATACCTCGCTCTATCGATAAAGATGGAACACCGTTTAATAATGCGCAAGGTTGGAAAACAGGCTGTTCGCTCAACGCGGGAAACGGCGAGGATTATATGAGCTCAAATACGAGCTATTACGAGGTAACGGGCTTTATTCCGCTGAGATCCACCGATGTGTTTCGCATAAAAGGCTTCGAGCTTGCCGAGAATCCCGCCGCATATGATAACGTCTGCTTCTACGATGAGGATTTTGCGTTTATCGGCGCGTTCACGAATTCGAGTAGCGCGAACCCACTCGGGCAGTTTGTGAAGGATGACGGAACTATCGAGGCGTGTATCGAAAGTGCCGCGACGACAAATTTCACAGCCGACAAGAAAAGCAGAATTGCATATGTGCGCCTGAGCTGCTTCAGAATTTTCCCAACGACATTGTTGACCGTAAACGAACCGCTCGAGACTACGAGTAGCTCAAGCATTAGCTGGCATAATACCGGTCATGCATTCGTGCCTGCAGATTACGAAAACGAAATAATCGACCTTTCCTCTCGAGTTACCGCGCTTGAAACGGGCTTGGGCTCGGAAGGAGTTGAAGATTACGTAGTCGAAGAAGCGAGAAGAGTTGCGAAAAACGTATATTCCCACCAAAATGCAAACACGTTCACGTTTCTCGCCGTGTCCGATTTGCATTATCGCAAGAATGACGTAAATATCATAAAGTCGAATGTCCACGCCGGACAGGGAATGGATGAGGTCAGAAAAAACGTAAACATCGATTTCGCCGTCTGTCTCGGTGATAACGGATGGGGCGAAGTTAATAGCGCGACAATTGAAACGGGGATCGAGGAGATCCGCTTGGCGAACTCATGTTTCGAAAATTCATTCAGAGGTATCCCGAATTTCAGAACAGTTGGTAACCATTGCTCGCTGATATATAATTATTCCTTTAACGATGGTGACTACCTCGACAGCTCGGAACTTTTCCCGCTATACGGCGCATATAACAGAGATGCGGAGTTCCAAAAAGATATGAAGTCGCGTGGCTATTGTTATCGTGACTTTGAAGAGTTTAAGCTTAGAGTTATTTGCTTGAATACGTCCGATATATCAGACCTCACCGCCTCAGATAATACTCGTCCGATCTATGTCAGCGGAACGCAAGGTGAGTGGTTCGCAAGAACACTCGACTTATCGGAAAAATACGATTGCAACGATTGGAGCATATTGATTCTTTCCCATGCGCCGCTTGATTGGGGCGCAGGATGTATCTATCTTTGCGATATATTAAAAGCATATATAGACGGAGCATCAGTCTCGATCCTTCGCGACGGAATAACGATATCCTACGATTATTCGGGCAAAAACAACGCGGCGATAATCGGTAATTGTCATGGACATAACCATAATCTCTTAGTCGATAACCTTCACCACCTTGTAAGCGAGACGAAAACTGAAAAAATTGACGTAAAACGCTTCTGCATCCCGAATGCTTGCTTTGCAAGAAATAACGAACGCGGTGAAAACGGACTCGAATCGGGTTCGGACGGCGTGTACGATATCGAATACGGCGAAGCGATAACTTATGAAAAAACAACGGGAACAAAAAAAGATACCTCCTTTAACGTAGTAACCGTCGATGTGGTAAAAAGAAAAATATATGCGAATTGCTATGGAGCGGGCTATGACAGAGAGATCAGCTATTGACCGTCAAGTCGAAGGAAAATGGAATGAATACAACAACGATAATAACGGTAATAGTTGAAAGCGGATTTTTGATCCCTTTTATAATATGCTTGATAAAGATCATAAACGGTATGAAGTGTCAACTGAGACATGACATGCTTGAGATATATTATCATAATAAAGAAAAAGGGATCATAAGACAATATGAATATGAAAACTTTGTAATGCTCTACGAAAGCTATAAAGCATTAAAAGGAAACAGCTTCATCGACAAAATATATAAAGAGGTACAATCTTGGGAAATAGTGACTTGAAGAAAGGAGAAAGCAAATGGAAAATATAGGAATAGTAGGCGTAGCGGCAATAACGGCAATATGCTATTTTGCTGCGGAAGTTGTAAAAGCGACGAAATTGAACAATAAATGGCTCCCTGCAATTTGCGGTTCACTCGGCGCAGTGCTTGGCATCGTCTCGATGTATATAATGCCCGATTTTCCCGCAGAAGATATGATTACTGCCATATCAGTCGGAATTGTTTCGGGCTTTGCGGCAACGGGTGTTAACCAAATGTATAAACAGATGACCTTGGACAACTGACGGAGGCAAATAATATGGCAAAAATAATGCTTGATGCAGGACACTACGGAAAATACAACCGTTCTCCACATGTAAAGGAATATTATGAAAGCGAAAGAATGTGGGTGCTTTGCCGTCTTTTGCAAATGCAGCTTGAAAAAAGAGGACATATCGTTCAAACAACGCGCGAAGAACAGAAAAAAGACCTCGCTGTAACAGAACGTGGCAAAAAAGCGGAAGAAAACGACCTTTTCATATCGCTCCACAGTAACGATTTCGACGGAAGCGAGAATATCGAAAAAGCAGAAAAGACCGATTACGTCGTCGCTTTCGTCCCGTCGTACGCCGATAATGAGCGGTGCAGAAACTCGAAAAAGCTCGGCTTGATGCTCGCTGAGTGCGTTAAAGGCGCGCTGGGCTCAAAACAATCCGCAAGAACGAGCACGAAGTTGAAAGAAAACGGCGACGAGTGGTATGGCGTCTTGCGCGGATGGCAAAAAACGGATTGCAGCCTCGGACTTATCCTTGAACACGGCTTCCACAGTAACCCGAAAACAGCAAATTGGCTTCTTGACGATATCAACCTTTTAAAGCTCGCCGAGGACGAAGCAGAAGTCATCACAAGCTTTCTTGAGGGCGATTTTGAAACCGAAGAGGGAACAGGGATCAATACCGATAAAACGATCAAAGTTGGCTCTGTCGTCAAAATAAAAAGCGGTGCGTATATGTATGGAACGACGAGAAAGCTTTCCTCGTGGGTGTATCCGCTCGAATGGATAGTGCTCCAAATTAAAGGAAAAAGGGTAGTTGTCGATAAATCATTCGACGGTAAACATTCAATAGAAACGCCCATCAATATAGATGACTTGACATTGATAAGATAACCAAAAAAGTGCGCCAACCTCAGTCGGTGCACTTTTTCGCATATGCTTGACATTTTCAAATAGGTGTGATAATATAAATATGCTACACAAAATTAAATAATAAGTTATATAATATTTCACCTACAAGGGATAACTGTACCCTTTTTTGCCCATAATCATCTTTAGAATTTGGCAAAATCGCAAGTTCCGTTTATAGATGGTTATGGTGGAATACTTTGACTTATTTATTTTTGTGTAGCAACGATCGGAGTTTGCGTTTTTCGGTGCGCTGATCTCGGTCGGTGCACTTTTTTATTTTTATATAAAAAGGTAGTCATATCTGTGTTTTACAAGAAAAAATAAAATAGCAACACCAAATTCGATGTTGCGAAAAATTCAATATATTTCTTGCTCGAGCGAATCAAATTCCTCGGTGCTGAAAAATTCACCAAGCGATATCCCTAACCCGTCGCAAAGCTTTTTGATAGTAATTATAGACACGTCGCGTCTTTTTTCATCCATCAAGCTGTACACTGTCGAGGGCGTAACGCCGGATATCGTTGCCAACTCGTTGAACTTGATGTTTTGTGAATCGCAAAGACTTTTGAATCTCGCAACCACAACGTCTTTTACTTTCATATAACATCACCTCAAAAATATTTTACCCATTGTTACGCAATTGCGTATACGCACTTGCGTAATTCAGAAAATAATGTTATAATTACTTGACTGTGAGGTGAAAGTATGTTTTGCGAAAATATTTTTTGCATCTATCAAGAAGATGGAAAGTGCATATTCGATGAAACGACCATAGATATTGATGGTATGTGCTCTGAGTGTATGTTGGTAGAAATCGATTCTGAATTGCTCGAAAGATTGAAGAAAGAAAAGCGTGAAGAATTAGACCGTCGATACGAAGAGCTTTGCGGAAGGAAAAAATAAAAAGACAGAGAATTATGCGTAGTGCCCTTAAGGACACTACGCAGCGATATAAATCCCTTACGGGATTTGCGATATACGCTATCGCGTGCGATATATCTTCGATGCGATATG